>JAZFSJ010000180.1:0-4135 GCA_036446115.1 Thermodesulfobacteriota bacterium
ATTTGGCAAAGCCGAAGCAAAAGGGAAACTTCCTTTTAAGATAAACACGTAAAAAGTCACCAGTTAGATGACACAGTAAGAAGCTCCAGATGCACGGAAAAACGCGCAAATCTTTAGGAATGAGGCGTACATAGAGGTACGTTGTAATGATTTACCCCGTTAAATAAATAATTAGAATTATCCATGCTACTTACATCTGTCTACCTCATTTAACAGCTGTGAATAGAGCACCCGTTAATTTAACGGGGCGGGGATGAAGTGCAACGCAGCAGATGGACTTTTACGAAGTCGTCTTTTAAGGAGAGTTTAAATGGCTACAATAAAACTGGGTATTGAAAAACTGCTTGCAACCTCACCCAAATGGCTTAAAGAAAAAAGAATCGGGCTCCTGGTTAACCAGGCCTCCGTTGACAGTCATCTTCGCCATACCGCTGACCTCCTCATGCAATCATATCCTCACAATATAAAGGCCCTTTTCGGTCCCCAGCATGGTATCAGAGGAGAAAAACAGGACAACATGGTAGAATCAGATGATTTCATCCACCCCCGATTTAACCTCCCCGTATTCAGTCTCTATGGTGCTACCCGCATCCCGACTCGTGAGATGCTGGAACACATCGACTTACTGATTATAGACCTTAAGGATGTAGGAACCAGGGTGTATACTTTTATCTCTACCATGGCCTATTGCCTTGAGGCGGCAAAACAATACGACAAAAAAGTTGTGGTACTCGATAGACCAAATCCTATCGGGGGAGATAAACTGGAAGGAAATCTCTTAAAAGATGAGTTTCGTTCTTTTGTTGGTGTTTATCCTCTGCCCATGAGGCATGGATTAACCATAGGAGAACTGGCTTTACTATTCAACCAACATTACAAGATCGGCTGTGAGCTTGAAATCATCTCCATGGATGGATGGAATCGCTCTATGTTATTTAATGAGACGGGCCTTCACTGGATACCACCCTCACCCAACATGCCCACGCCAGCAACTGCCATGGTCTACCCGGGTCAGGTCATCCTGGAAGGGACCAACCTCTCTGAAGGAAGAGGGACAACCAATCCTTTTGAACTCTTCGGTTCACCTTTTATTGATCCCCACCAACTAAAAAAGAAAGTTGATAGCAGGAAGCTTCCCGGCATCCACTTGCGTGAGGTATTTTTCCAGCCCACCTTCAACAAGTGGCAAAATGAGGTCTGCGGGGGATTGCACATCCATGTAACTGATGCCCGCACCTATCAACCCTACGTTACAACCCTGGCTATCATACAGGACATTATAACACTTTACCCTCATCATTTTGCCTGGCGTACACCTCCTTATGAGTATGAAAAGGAAAAGATACCTGTCGATATTATCACAGGAGATAAAAACTTAAGAGAAGGGATTGAAAGGCAAAAGGAGATTGCTGATCTGGAAAAAACCTGGCAAAAAGAACTTCAGGACTTTAAAAAAATAACACAGAGTTTTTTACTCTACAACTAAATCTTTTATGATCTCATATTGTACCCAATGATTTTGTAATCATAAACTAGGCAGTGGTAATTGAAGCGATCCTGCCACGAAGGGCACGAAATCTATGAGAATGTTACTATGAAAGCCATGATACTCGCAGCGGGATCAGGAACCCGCCTGCTTCCTTTAACCCATCTTCGTCCCAAGCCCCTGTTCCCTGTTTATACCGTCCCTCTACTTGGCCTTATTGCCAATCAGCTTAGAGAAACAAGTATTAAAGATATTATCATCAATACCCACCACTTAAGTCAGAAAGTTGATTCCTATATCCAGGAAAACACGCCGTCTGGAATGACCATTACCCTCAGTCATGAACCAGAACTGTTAGGTACCGGCGGAGCGATCAAAAAGGTGGAAGAGTTCTGGGATGATCAGCCCTTTATCGTCATCAATGGAGATATCATCCACACCATCGATCTACATCTCGCCTATCAACATCATATTAAGAGCGAAAATACAGCAACCCTCATCCTTCACCACTATCCTCTCTACAACCAGGTGGAAATTGACCAGGAAGGTACCATCGTGGGCATCAGAGAAAAAAGGGTCAAGGAAACCTCATCCCCCACCCGTCAACTTGCCTTCACAGGTATTCATATCATCTCGCCCCGGCTCCTAAGGGAGATTCCTCCCGACTGCCATGCAGATATCATTTCCCTCTACCTTAAGCTCATTTCTCGTGGCATGAAGGTGGGCGGATACCAGGCCGAGGATCACTACTGGCTCGACATCGGCACCCCTTCTGACTACCACCGCATCCACCAGGACATCCATCAAAAAAAGGTGAAGTTAAATCACCCATTCCCGGAAGCAGTATCATCTTCTATTGGCAAGAACTCTGTCCTCGGTGGATATGTGTGTATGGGGGAAACTACTACTGTTGGTAAAAACTGCATGCTAAGAAACTCCATTCTCTGGGACGGGGTGGAAATTCAAGATAACCTTACCATTGAAGGGTGCATCATCGGTGATGATGTGAAAGTGAAACAATCGATAAAGAATCAGGTGGTCGTGAATTAACATGAACGATTTTGCAAAAGAGGAATTATCCCGGGAGCTTATTACCTTTGCCGAAAGTCACTTGAAAAAACATGGGGTAGATGGAAGTAAAATCTCCTGGATAAAGCTAAAAGGAGATGGTTCCGACCGCGTCCTCTATCGCATTTCTTACCTAAAAGGCTCTGTTATACTGGCAGTAAATGAGCACCCCCCCGCCAACGATGCGGGAGTTAACGAGAACGGCTCCTTCTACTACATCTGTAACCACTTAAAGGCACAAGACATTGGTACTCCTGAGATCTATGAGTATCGAGGAGACAGGGGATGGTTTATCCTGGAAGATGTAGGTGACGTCCATCTGCAGGACGAAGCGCTCAAGTTAAAACACGATCCCGTTAAGCTTGAAGAATTATACAAGAAAGTGCTTGTTCTCCTTCCCCTCATCCAGGTTAAGGGGGCTCAGGGATTTGATGCCGGTAAGATTCATAGTGTGCCCTATGATAACAATTTCGTTCTCAAGTGGGAATCAGGATATTTCTTTCACTCATTCCTTAAGGGATACCTTAATCTTGGTATCTCAGAAGATTTTTTAAAAGACGAATTCAATGAGCTCGCTGACAAGTTATCCCCTGTAGAGAACAGTTTTTTCCTCTATCGTGACTTCCAGTCAAAGAATATTATGATAAAGGATCAGCAGATTCATTTTCTTGACTTCCAGGGAGGACGAAAAGGCCCCCTGCACTATGATCTCGCCTCCCTTTTACTTGACCCTTATGTGGATATCAACGATAACCTGAGACACACGCTTATGGAATACTACTTAAAGCAACTCGCATCACACATATCTGTTGATAAAGAACGATTCACCTCAGAATATCCCTTCATTGCACTTCACCGGGCTATGCAGATACTGGGTGCTTTTGGTTATCTTTCTACGGTAAAGAGAAGGGACCATTTCAAAGAATTCATTCCCAGTGCAATAAAAAACTTGAAGAAGCTTTTAAATCTCGATATATTTCACCCTTACAAAAATCTGAGAAAAATAGTAGAGAATATTTTATGAGACTAGTTTTATCGTACTGTTTTGTGAGTTTGATGTTAGTATTCATGGTTGCTTTAAACCTCAATTGCCTGAGGGTAAAGCCTCTTCCTCCCCTGCTTGAACCGTTTAAGCCTCTTCTTATACGTCTTTCTCCTGATGAGTATCCCTCCTTCATGGATACCGGTGACAGGGATACACTCATACGCGCAGTAAAACATCAAACTGCGTATCTCTCTCAGCTCGAGCATTCCAAAAATTACTCCTGGGGGAAAAATACCATATCATCAGAAGCTTTAAGGATGACCCTGGAAAAATTTCTTCGGATACTGGAAGATGAAGAGGGGGATATAGATGAGCTAATCAAGACCCACTTTGATATTTACCAATCAAGAGGTGAAAATGGGAAAGGTGCGGTTACCTTCACTGGATATTACCTTCCCCAGGTAGAAGGAAACCTTGAAGCTGACGAGGTATATCGCTATCCCATTTAACGTCTTCCTGATGATCTTATCATCAAAGAACTCAAACCGCATGGACCAAAAAAGGCGGTGAGGATAGAAAACGGTAATAACTACCCT
>JAZFSJ010000181.1:0-2377 GCA_036446115.1 Thermodesulfobacteriota bacterium
TGGATGAGGAAAATGTTGCCTTGATGAAGGAGAAAGAAGAGCTTTTAGAATCGATTCGGGAATGGGAGGAAAAATACAAGGCTTGGGAGAATAAAAAATCCGCCTTGGATAAAAAATGAAACCCTCCCAGGCCCGGCAATAAAAAACCCGGAACGAGGCCTCAAATATAGAATCTACATAATATATAATGTTATGACCAGTGCATGGTTCAGCCCGTTAAATATTAATTATTCCATTGCTATCACAGAAATCCCCCAGGTTCGTTCATCGTTAAAGGCGTTGAAAAACAAGAGATAAAACGAGTAGCTGAGGAGATGCATATACGGTTGTATCCTGTGGCTGGAGAATTGGATTCGGCAACAAAAGTCAGTGTTCCAAGGGTCGGGGTTTATCAACGGTACTATGGGGGGAATGCCGACGAAGGATGGACAAACTTGTTGTTGGAGCAGTTCGGGTTCCCTTATTCCACTCTCATGGATGACATTATCAAAGGAGGCGAGCTCAATGAGAGTTATGACATCATTATAATCCCAAACGATCCTGAGGCCATGATCACCGGAGAAGGCTTGGAAGAGTATATGATGTCCAGAAGTCAGCCCCTGCCCAACTTCCCTCCGGAGTACAAGAGCGGGCTTGGATCGGAAGGCGTCAAAGCCCTGAAAGAATATGTTAAAAATGGAGGCAGGCTTGTGTGTCTCAATCAATCATGCGAATTCGCGATCCACGCCTTCGACCTAAAGGTGAGAAATGTTCTCAATGACTTAAACCGGAAGGAGTTCTTCTGCCCCGGATCCACTATCCATGTGAAAATAGACCCACTCCGCCCAATAGGATACGGAATGCCACTTGAGGGCCTCGTCTTTTTCTGGGACGGCTTGGCCTTCGAGATACTCCCCTCCGAATATAACGACAAATAAGATGTCGTCGTTAACTACCAGGAGAGGGATCTTCTCCAGAGTGGCTGGCTTATAGGCGAGGAGAAGCTTAGAAAAAGACCGGCACTGGTGGTCGCCCGTGAGGGGCAAGGAGATATTGTGTTGTTTGGTTTTAGGCCGCAGCACCGAGCCCAGACCCACGGTACGTATAAGCTATTTTTCAACACTCTTTATAAATCGAGGAGTATGGGGTCTTCCATCGGATTATTATTCAGCAATAATTATTCCAAGGGAGCGTACATGGTAGCTGGTGTAAAGGGAGTCATCGAAGCTGAGGGCTTGCCATTTAAGCGCTTATCCCTCCTTGGTATGAACACATACCGCCCTTGAACTACTTGTTTTCCTTCTAAAATTTGACAAACGTATAATCTAACATCGCGTTAGAGAATCCGATCGGAAGTGCCAACCAGACTTAAATCAGTATATCGTATCGATATCGTTACTTTCGGGCGCCTTTCAGATTCATTGATTTGCGAAAGAAATCATGAAAAATGACCTGACCATCAGAATCAAGATTGAATTTGGAATGTGCAACATTTTAGCAGTGTCAAATTGTTATGATTACCGGGTAGCCGGGGGCTGTTACCAGCCCCAAGCCCCCAAAGAACCGCGCTTGATAGTTTCCCATCACACGGCTCAAGCCTCCCAAAGGTCAGCCCTTGTTGGGCCACCCGTTGGAGTAAACTACACCAACTTTACGATACTGACTGACAGCTACAATGCCTTTCGGCGAGAAGTGCACCAGCCTGCCTAATGGCCGCCGTCTTTTGCTTTCCTCTCTTGATGTAGTTCTTTCAGTTTTCTCGTAATGGGACACCCACGGGACGTCTGCTCTCTTTCGAGCCAGGCAAATTTTGAACCCGTATTCAACCCATTACAGGTTGACATTCGCTTTTTCCCGCATCTTACGCCCACATTCCCAACAGTGTGCCTTACGGTTTCACCTGCCTAAGTATTCAGACGGGGATATGAGATTTCCACGTTCCACATAATTGATCCTATGAGTAACTTAGGTGCGCCCTATACACCGGCGGTACTGCAGTTCCGTGCAAGCAAGTTAGAGACTTGCAACCTGACCGCATACGTCTCACACAGAGGAGACGTCTTCAACCTTTTAAGCCTCAGTAGGCTGTATTTACTTGACGATGCTTGCGGACATTCAATTAATTTCACCATATCACTCGTCCCTAGCCCTTAACCGGGGAGGCTTCCCAGAGGGGTCGGCCTGTTACCATTTCGACCCAATTCGGTACGTTGTCCGTGGGGCTTCGCACCCCGTCATCAGCGCAACGGCAGCACGCCCACGTAGGGACCGGCAGGAACATGCCAGGTACTCTCCAGATGGCATAACCACCTGTTAATACACTCAAATATGCGACATCGTGTCGCAACTAACCGCTGTAATCATGACTTTTCGGTAACCTCAAAAACTTGCGATGGAC
>JAZFSJ010000182.1:0-2126 GCA_036446115.1 Thermodesulfobacteriota bacterium
GTGCATTTGAGGGTTTGGAAATTGAAACATGAAATGATATTAATATAATAAAAGAAGGTTAGAAGTAGATTCTTATTGGTATTATTCTATCTGCACGTATTTTCCATACCACAGAACGGACTGTGGGTAAAGAAGGATGTGGGGTGAAATAAGTTGCAGGTATTGAGGATAAAGATGTAATATGCTATAATAGAAGTTCATAAGAAAAAAGGCTATTAACAATAGGTTGCAAATTGTAGTTATGAGAATAATACTTTTTACCGGGAAAGGTGGGGTAGGGAAAACCAGTATTGCAGCAGCAACAGCCCACAGGTGTGCTGAACTGGGATACAAAACCATGATTTACAGCACCGATGCTGCTCACAGTTTATCTGATTCCTTTGATAAAGAGATTGGGAAGAAAAGGATCTCCATTAGTCATAATCTCTATGCTCAGGAGATTGATGTTAACGAGGAGCTCAAAAGAAATTGGGGTCCTATTAAAGATTTTATTCAACAATTCCTAAAATTTCGTGGTCTTGAAGATGTAATTGCTGATGAACTTGCTATCTTTCCAGGAATGGAGGAAGTATTCAGCATGCTGGAGTTGAAGGAGAGGTATGCCGAGGGATCTTTTGATGTCATTATTATTGATTGTGCACCCACAGGTGAAACCCTACGTTTACTTGCAGGTCCTGATATAGCAAAGTGGTATATGGAGAAAATCTTTAATATAGAAAAAACGGTGTTCAAAGCTCTGAGACCGGTGGCTCAACATTTTGTGGATATGCCCTTGCCCGATGATGAAGTTTTTGACAGTATGGAGAGCTTGTATAAAAACCTGGTAGGAATGAAAGATGTTCTCACCGACCGGGAAGTTTCTTCTATCCGCATTGTACTTAATCCGGAGAAGATGGTCATTAAGGAATCACAGAGGGCATATACCTTCCTCAATCTCTTTGGTTATATGGTTGATGCAGTTATTGCCAACCGTTTACTTCCCAAAGAGGTAAAGGATCCTTACTATAGAGAGTGGAAAAAGATTCAAAAGACCTATATGAAAGAAATTAAAAGCTATTTTCATCCCCTGCCTATTTTGTCTTCAAGGTTGTGGAATAAAGAGGTTATTGGTCAAATACTTCTTGCCCAAATGGCAGAAGAGATATATGGTGAAGATGATCCTTCCCAAATCTATTGCCAGGAAAAACCCATTGAGATAACCAGCTTCGATGGAGGTTACTATCTCTTTTTAAGATTACCGTTTGCTGATAAAAAGGATCTGGATATATGGGTTAAAGGAGATGAGCTAATCATTCAATATAAAAACTACAAACGAAATATTGCTTTACCCCGGGCACTTGCCTCTCTTGAGTTAAAAGAGGTAGAACTTAAAGATAAAGTATTAAAAGTCAGATTTGGAGGTGATAATAATGAGTGAAAAGTGTGAGGCTATGAATTATTGTCCTGTTTATAGGATATATGAGCACCTTTCTTCCTCAGAGGCTGGGGAGCACCTCTTAAATGCAAAAAAGGAGATGCTTCTCGCAGTTAAATCTTTAATCGAGAAAGAAGTAAAACGGACAGAGAAGAAGGGAAAATCTCAGAAAGCAAGAAAAGTTAAGATTAAATGATTTATAGGTGCAGAACTTTTTCAAACTTACTGGAGGCATTGGCAGGTCTAAAGTTTTCCCATGAGGGGAAAGAGAAGAGGGTTGCGCTGAGTTCGATTGTGGTTATGGGGCACATACTTTGCTCAGCTGAGTTTATCCTGAGGCACGAAATAATTAATAAAAAGACATCTGATGAGGAGGAAACGATGAGAAGTCAGGAAAACCGTTGTCTCAACACTAATCACAGCCGCACAAACGCTCCGGTGCGCTTTTGCCCGATGTGTGGCGAGGTGGTCAATATAAACATTCCCATTAAAAATTGCACGCAAGATGAGCACGCAATAAGTCGGCGAGACGGAAACACGTACTGTGTGAATTGCGGTGAGCAGCTTATTAAATAAGCTCATATGATAAAAAAAATATTAATTGTTAATGTGAGGCAAATAATGATTGGTGGTGGCATTGGGATGCCAGAATTGCTGGTAGTAATGGTTATTGTTTTAATCATTTTTGGGGCTGGGAAGCTTCCTGAAATTG
>JAZFSJ010000183.1:0-14795 GCA_036446115.1 Thermodesulfobacteriota bacterium
TAGAAAACCGCAGCGAAACGAGCAGTTGGAGCGATTTTGCGACGAAGGCATATTCATAAATATGTTGAGGAGCAAAATCGTGAAACAAGCGTTGCAGCAAGGATTTTCAAGCCGCAGTAGATGGCTACTGCAAATTCTGGGTTTAAGGTGGAAGGATTTTAAATCTTTCAAGAAAAATGAAAAAAGATATCGACTTCTTTCATAAGATGCTATATACTGTATACCGAAAAAAAATAAACACAACTTATAGTATGAAAGGCTAGGTTGAAAGGTAAAGAAAAAAATATTTTTATAGCACTACAAAGGATTATGGGAGAGGAAATAGGAGGTTAAAGGTTCTGCTTGAATTTGCCGATAAATATCCACTGATACTTTAACGAGAATAAAAATTATATGGTGTCTTAACAGTAGTTATATGAGCGGCAGAAGGTAATGAAAAAGTTTATTAACTGCATATACGTTTTAGTTTTCTTTGCTCTCGTTTCATCTCTTGCTTTCTTCCCCTTCGGTAGTGGGGGCAATGCGACAGGGGGTGGAGATGCCATTGCAAATCCTTCCGTTGTATCTTCTATTCCCCAGAAAGTAGATAGTGATATAAAAACTCAGATACTTAAACGCAATGAAGAATTTCCTATAAGCTTTGCTAAGGATGAATAATTGCTGGAGAGGGATAACTCTTGTGTTTCGGAAGGTGGGAAAACCGTAGGCTTTATCCCCTTAGAAAAGAAGCCGCGTCATTGTTTGCTTTGGAAACCCCGTGCTTTGCACGGGGTCGCAAAAGGAAACATTAGCACTTTCGTGCTTCCTTTATTTAACGGCCTTTGGCCGCAAAAACAAAGCCACCCGTTTCACGGGTGGTAGTTTACTTATGACGGGGTTCTTTAAGAAACAAATTGATTATTAATCCGCTTCTTCAAATCCTGGTGAGAGGAAGGAGTGAAGCCTAAGGATTTTTTCCACACCTCGTTACTTTCCATGCAGAGATAGATAAACGTTTTTGAATTATAGCCTTTTATCCATCCAGCCATTTTGGTGTACATCTCAATCCGTATCGGTTTAAAATATCTCATCTTACCATCCAAGCCTCTTATGAATTCCTGATAAAGTATCCTGCTTTTAGGGTATCTCTTTTTAATAATGGGTTTCAGTCTAGGGATGAATCTAAGACATCCCAGACTTATCCAGCAAATGGATGCAGGGTTGATGGTGAGAAATAGTTTTTCAACTGCCTTTTTGTAGTCGCCTTCCCAACCGGGGTAATAGATTAGTGGATCAAAATGAAACCCCAGTTTGTATCCCCACTTTTGACATTGATAGGCCGCATTGATGCGCTCATCAAGAGAACAACCATTTTTCTCTTCACTTTTGATAATCGGTTCTGCATTGAGAGACCAGGAGACTATGGTTTTTCCCCCATGTTCAAGTCCTTCAAGTTTTTCGATACAATCGGTTTTCGTTTTTAACTCCAGGCATGCATTACTCTTACCCGCGAAATAAGGAACAAGTAGTTGAGCAAATGAAGTGAGACGATCGAGGATGAGACTGTCAGTGTACTCACCGGTCCCTATTCTGTGAAAGGTATTGGGATTCTGCGTGAAGACGTTATCCAGTTCCTTAAACATCTCGTCGGTGTTGGTGTATAGTACCATGAAGGGGTTATTTAGATAGGCCTGCAAAATACAGTATGTGCAGTTGAGATGGCAGTTGGTGGCAAAGTTGATAATCTTGTATGAACAGCAAAGGTAATGTTTAGTACCGGGACAGGGTTCAAAAAATCTTCCTTTGTTCCTGCACAAAAGGAGTGTTTTTTGACCATCCGACCATAAGTCTTGAACTTGTTCAACCGGTAGGTGTGTTGCCCGTGTGATGTATTCTATGGGAATTCCCTCCAAACGTTTGATGACCGTTTGAGTCAGGGGAAGGCCTTTTACGGATTTTTCAATGAGGATCCTTTCAGGACGATATGGTTCCACCTGGCTTAACCTTCTATGATGTCAAGGAGTGAGTGGTTATCAAGGAGAGATTCACATTCTTGTAGCCTTTTCTTTAAGTCTTTCAGACTATTAAAGCGGAGGCTGAGATTATAGTGATTCCCTTCGAAAAAGGAAGAGGGTTTGAGGTGAATATGAGGGTGAAGTCTTAGCTGTTTAAGGTTGCGGGTGAATTCCCTTTCTTTCTCCGTGAGTTGAGGATATCTCCTCTCTCTTAAGTAGTTCCGTACGGCTTCGCCCTTCTGGGGTTGGTTCAGTCTCGTATCATCCAGGATAGATTTCATCTTAGGTATGTTAATAACCTTTTCTAAAACCAGATTTTCTCTTAGGGCTATTTCTGAGACGCATTCTATTATTTCAGCCTGTTTGCTTACGCTCAGTCTTAAAGTGACGAGAAGCTTGCCAAGAACCCTTCTGCCTACACGGTCCATCTGAGAGAGCTGTAGGGCCGTTTGTTCACTTATCTTCCCTTTGAGGATCCCATCTTTTAGCCCTCTTTCAAGCCGGCATAGCGGTTTAAAAGATTTGAGCTGGGAGATATGGGGTTGTAGCTTGAGTACTGGCAAAAAATCATGAACTATCCTTTCTTCTGGATAGTGGTTTTGAAGCTTGTTGATAGCCATAGACTTTTCAATAGGATTAAGCTCCCGGTGTGAAACGTTATCATAGAGGCTTAAAAGGAGACTTCCTCTATCACTTGTTTTAGGAGGTACTGTGCTGCAGGTAATAGAAGAAACGCCTAGCTCTTTTAAAGTGCGTATTCTTTTGAAACCACAAATGATTTGATAAGAAGTAGTAGCCTTTTTACGTACGACGGGTGGATTAAGCAGGCCTACCCGTTTGATGGATTGCTTTAGAGGCTTAAGGTCATAAAAGTAGCTTAGGAGAAAGGTTTTATCCCTAAGATCTATATTTTTTAGTTGAACACTCCGTGTGGTTACGTTCATGAAAGCAATTTCCTTTTTGGGTCTGAGTGAATGTTTCAAGAGGGATGGAAAGATTACATTCTGTTAATTTTTTGCCTATCCGGATCGTGAGTAATTATCTGGATGACATGAGCAATAATTTCTGATTATATCAAATTTACTGTGAAGATAAAAGGAGAAGGATTTATAAAACAACACGAGGTCAGTGAGAAGTTAGCGGCTGGTGAATTATTCTATTAACCAAAACCGAGAATCGATAACTATCTAATAATTATAAATTATTTCGAAGGAGCGGGAAGAAGAAAAAATTCCTGTTGTATCTTTGTCTTATGTTTGTTAAAAGATAAACTTCTTCTATAGTTATTAACCTGTAAATATTATGTTGGTGAAAAAGTTGAAGTAAACCTATTTTCTATCCGGTTGTTGGGGATTTTTATTCTTGACAAGTAAAAATAAGATTTTCTATAGTTAGTGTGTTTGAGCGCAAGGTAATTTTAATACTAAAGGAGAAAACATATGGGAAAAATTGCTGATAGTATTAAGGAATTGCAGGAGAAGAAAGCGAAATTACAGGGAATGGGAGGAGAAAAGGCCGTTCAGAAACAGCACGAACGGGGAAAATTAACGGCGAGGGAAAGATTAAATCTGCTGTTTGATCCGGGTAGCTTTAAGGAGTTAGACGTATTTGTGCGTCATCGAAGCGCCAATTTTGATATGCCGAAGACTGAGATTCCTTCTGATGGCGTGATTGTGGGCTACGGATTGGTTGAAGGACGTACGGTTTTTGCCTTTGCTCAGGATTTTACCGCTCGGGCAGGAACGCTTGGTGAAATGCATGCCAAGAAGATTTGCAAGGTTATGGACCTGGCACTAAAAGCTGGAGCGCCTGTCGTGGGAATTGATGATTCTGGCGGTGCGAGAATTCAGGAGGGTGTGGATGCCCTGTTTGGTTATGGAGAGATATTTTTTAGAAATTCTGCTGCCTCAGGCGTTATTCCTCAGATCACTGCTATTATGGGACCTACGGCTGGCGGAGCTGTGTACTCTCCCGCTATGACCGATTGGATATTTATGGTTAAAAATACCGGCTATATGTTTATCACCGGCCCTGATGTAATCAGGGCGGTTACGGGAGAGGAGATTACTCAAGAAGAATTGGGCGGTGCCATGACACATAACACGAGAAGTGGAGTTGCTCAATTTGCCTGTGAGAGTGAGGAAGATGCCATTGAGTCCATTAAGGAGCTTTTAAGCTTCCTCCCCTCCAATAATATGGAAGATCCTCCTTTGGTGGAAGCTGAGGATAACCCCCTTAGGACTGACCCCGCTTTAGATGAGATTATTCCTGATGATCCTCGTAAAAGCTATGACATCAAGGATGTTATCTCTTCTATTGTGGATGACGGCTATTTTTTTGAACCGCATGAGCACTATGCGCCCAATCTGATTGTATGCTTTGCCAGGCTTAATGGGCGGGTAATCGGTATCATTGCCAACCAACCCAAGCACATGGCTGGGTGTCTTGATGTAAATGCCTCGGATAAGGCGACTCGTTTCATTCGTTTCTGTGATGCCTTTAATATTCCCATTCTCACCATTGTTGATGTGCCTGGGTACTTACCCGGGAGGGATCAGGAGTGGTCAGGTATCATTCGACACGGTGCAAAATTACTTTGGTGCTATTCAGAGGCTACGGTGCCCAAGCTTACCCTCATTACTCGCAAGGCCTATGGAGGGGCATATATTGCTATGTGCAGCCGCCACCTAGGTGCCGATTTTGTATTTTCCTGGCCCGCGGCGGAGATTGCCGTTATGGGTGCGGAAGGGGCGGCCAATATCATTCACCGTAGAGAGATTAAGGGGGCTGAGGATCCCAATGCTAAGAGGGAGGAGAAGATAGAAGAGTATCAGAAACTCTTTTCAAACCCCTATATAGCCGCTTCACGTGGATATGTTGATGCGGTAATTGAGCCTAGGGATACCCGACCTTCTCTCATTAGTGCACTGGAGGCAATGGTCAATAAAAGGGAAACCCGTCCTCCCAAGAAACATGGGAATATCCCCGTGTAAGCCTTTCCCTCTTCAGCTGCAATAAGTAAAATAGTCAATAACCTTCGTTACCGGGAAATGCAATCGTGAAGCAGAAAGGAACATTACTTCTCGTTGTGGTGCTTGTTGTCTTAAGCGGCTTCTTTTATATTTATGAGATTAAAGGTAGCGCTGAGAGGATGCGGGCTGAGGAGGAGAGGAAAAAGGAGGAGTGGCTAAAGAGTCAGATTTTTCCCTATCAGGTTCAAGATTTTAAAAAGATAAAAATTATGAAGGACAATAAGACCATTTTATACCAGAGGGAAGAACAAGTGTGGTGGATGAAAGAGCCGATGACCATAAAGGGGGATGAGAAAGCAGTAGATGACATAATTCTTAGTATTATTGGAGTAGTGGAAACAGATCCCGTTGCGGAAAACCCTTCTGATCTGGTACAATTCGGGCTGCACCGTCCCAGAATGGAGATTAGTGTCTGGTTGGAGGGAGAGGAAAAGGAAAAAACCCTGTTTTTGGGTACTGACAACCCCACTTCCATCACTATCTATGCCAGGATGGCTGATTCACCCAGGGTATTCTTGGTGGGGTCATTGATAAGATGGGAATTAAAAAAAGAGTTCTATAATCTTAAAAATCGGGTCGGGCCTTTTTTTCCCGATAAGGAGGTAGTATGAAAAAAGTCTTAGTACTAGTTGTCTTCTTGTTGTCTCTATTAACGTCTGCACCTCTTATGGCTAGTCCTCTCTATGGTGGTTACAACGGAGAGAGTGAATCCTGGATTGATGTGTTCTACTTTGGCATAGATGACCAGGCACGTTGGTGGGTAAGAATACCGGTGATGATAGGAAATGGTCTGAGGATGAACTTTAACTATGAGTATAATAGTGTGATATCGGTAGAAATTGTGGGAGTACTCATTGCCCAAGTGGGCAACTTGCGCCTCGGTAGAGATACCAACGGTTTAACCTGGACAGAAGTTCCTCAATCACCTCTTTCAGGTAGTGGTGAAGACAGTAATGGAACTAGCTGGTCGGAAGAGAACTTTTTTGGTTACTTGGGAACTGGATCCGATAGCAATGGTAACCAGTGGGGGTTTATTGGATTAAGCTATCAAGGTCTTTACCCTGTGAAAATAGGAGTCAACTTATCCTCACTTATGTCTGACCCCCCCGTGAATAATCACTTCTTGGCACACACAGAACAAAAGAGCCTCCTGCCACTAGGCAGATTTTTTCACGAAGAAGGAGGTAAGGATCTCATTAATGTTTTAACTGCACTCTCCCATGATGGTGAGTTGGAGAAGGAAGTAACAACCCTCATCACGCATTCCCTGGATATAGAATCATTGTTAACGTTTGCTGATGAGAGGGTATTTACTCCGAAGAGGAGAGAAGTAATAGAGAGTATGATGAATCGTCTCATTAAGCGGAGAGGTGTAGCACAATAGAAGTTACTATTGTACATTTCAAGGGATACTATTTTAAAGGCAGGATCATAATTGACCCTGCCTTTCTTATTCTTTTCTCAAGAGAAATGTTTACAGGTTAAGGGAAGAGATACTCTCCTTCACTGCCTTTCCTGATTGTAAAACGAGTTCCTTTTCTTCTTCTGTTAGTGAAACTTCTATGATCTGTTCTATACCATTTGAACCTAGTTTTACCGGCACCCCGAAATAGATGTCGTTAAGTCCATACTCTCCCTCCAGGTAAGCGCAGCAGGGGAGGATCCTCTTCTTATCTTTTAAGATAGCCTCTGCCATTTGGATCGCTGAGGCGGAAGGTGAGTAGTAGGCGCTGCCTGTCTTGAGCAGGGCTACGATTTCACCCCCTGCCTTTCGGGTGCGTGCAACTATGGCATCGATCCTTTCCTTGGAAAGCAGTTGAGTGAGAGGGATACCACCGATGCTCGCATTGCCGGGAAGCGGTACCATACTATCCCCGTGTCCTCCCAAGACCATGGCTTGAATGTCTTCCACTGAAACATTGAGTTCCATGGCGATGAATACCTTGAAGCGGGCAGAATCAAGAATACCGGCCATCCCCATCACACGGTGCTTAGGAAAACCGCTTACCACTTTAGCTACGTAGCTCATGGTATCTAGTGGATTGCTGACAATAATGATAATGGAATCAGGAGACTTGGCGACTACCGATTTGGTAACAGAGGAAACAATCTCCTTATTCTTTTGCAGCAAGTCTTCCCTGCTCATCCCGGGTTTACGGGGGAGTCCTGAGGTGATGATTACCAGATCAGAGTCAGCGGTTTCTTCATATCCGTTGGTACCGGTGATGGTGACATCAAATCCCTCAACGGGTCTTGCTTCCATTAAGTCAAGTGCCTTGCCCTGGGGCATTCCTTCTACAATATCTACTAAAACTACATCTCCCAATTCCTTCTCGGCTGCCCAGTGGGCCGAGGTGGCACCAACATTTCCCGCTCCCACGATGGTAATCTTTTTTCGTCCCATTTTAGTCCTCTTTTTTTTCTCTTTCGTGTTTCTTCGTGCGCGTCGTGGTTAAATTTTCAAGGAGTTACTTTTTTGACTTTGGCACGATTGCCTTAAGTGATAGTTCTTTCAATTGTCTATCACTCACCTGAGAAGGGGCATCGGTCATTACACAGGTGGCCTTTTGAGTCTTGGGAAAGGCAATAACATCCCGAATTGAGTCAACCCCGCTGATCAACATTACCACGCGGTCAAGTCCCAGAGCAATACCCCCATGGGGAGGGGCCCCGTATTCCAGGGCATCAAGCAGAAATCCAAACTTGATACGTGCCTCATCCTCTCCTATGGCAAGCGCTTCAAACATTGCCTTCTGCACATCTTTACGGTGAATCCTGATGCTTCCGCCACCAATCTCGTTACCGTTTAGCACAAGATCATAGGCTCGTGCCTTAACCTTACCGGGATCATTTTTTAAGTGTGCAAGATCCTCTTCTACGGGAGAGGTGAAGGGATGGTGCAGTGCCTCGTAGCGTTTCTCTTCATCGTTGTATTCTAGAAGAGGAAATTCTGTGACCCAGAGCGGGCACCACTTGTCGTGGTCAATCAACCCCAGTTGTTGTCCCAGGTGGATTCTTAGCTGTCCCAGGGCGGTATAGGCAACTTTGGATTTTGTATCGGCTACTATGAGGAGGAGATCTCCTGGATGGGCATCAAGGGTATTCCTTAAGTGTTGTATCTCCCCTTCACTAAAATATTTTATAACCGGTGATTGCAGTTCATCCGGGGAGACCTTGATCCAGACCAACCCCTTTGCACCATAGACCTTGGATAAATCGGTTAAATCATCAAGCTCTTTACGGGAGAATTCCGCACACCCTTTGGCATTAAGCCCCAGAATACTACCCCCTGCTGCGGTAACTTGGGAAAATACCTTAAACTGGGAATCAGCAAAGTGAGGGGTGAGATCCTTAAGTTCCATCTCAAAACGGGTATCTGGCTTGTCGAGTCCATATCGGTCAAGGGCCTCCTGGTAGGGCAGGCGAGGGAAGGGGTACTCTATGGATATGCCTTTTACTTCTTTAAAAATGGTGACCATAAGTCCTTCGATTATCTCATAGATGTCACTTTCATGAATGAATGAAAGCTCTACGTCGATTTGAGTAAATTCCGGTTGCCGATCAGCTCGAAGATCTTCGTCTCGAAAACACTTTACAATCTGATAGTAGCGATCGTAGCCGGAGACCATAAGGAGCTGCTTAAACAGTTGGGGAGACTGAGGTAATGCATAGAATCGGCCGGGATTAACGCGGCTGGGCACAAGGTAATCTCTGGCACCTTCCGGGGTACTCTTGGTTAAAAATGGGGTTTCTATCTCAATAAAACCCTTCTGATTGAAATAGTTTCTGGTTGTGTGAACAATTTTGTGGCGAAGCAGTAGTTTTTCTTGTAAGCTGGGCCTTCTCAGATCGAGATAGCGATACTTTAGTCTCAAATCTTCTGAGATTCCGTAACGGGAAGAGATTTCGAAGGGAGGGGTTTTCGATTCGTTTAGGATTATGAGTTCTTTTGCCAGGACTTCAATTTCCCCCGTTTTTAAGTCAGGGTTGATCGTTCCTTCGGGGCGTTTTGCTACCGTTCCCTTAACGGCGATTACATATTCATTACGCAAACTATGTGCTTTACTGTGAGTAGTGGCATCTGCTTCGGGATTGAAAGCGATTTGAGCAAGGCCCTCCCGGTCTCTTAGGTCGATAAAGATCACACCACCGTGGTCACGGCGGCTATGTGCCCATCCCATGAGGGTAACCTCTTCACCTACGTGGTGTGCCCGCAACTCACCACAGTAGTGGCTTCTTTTATAGTTTCCTAGAGGTTCAGCCAAAGTTAAATCTCCTAGGAGGCTGTCGAAAAACGTCCATCTGCTGCGTTACACTCATCCTTCGTCATTACAGCGTACTGCATAAGTACGCTTCATTCCTCAGGATTTCGTGTGCCTTGCATCTAAACATTTTTCAACAGCCTCCATACAAGTGGTATTCCGACAGGCTCCTAGTCAGATTATTATTTCTCTCCGCGTGCTCTGCCTGCCCCGTTAAATGTGAAGCTATTTATCTGGGGCGATCTCTGCGCTGAATAGTTAAGAGAAGTTTTAGCAATACTCAGGGCTTTCCTTGAGTTCAAATCCCCTGTTCAAAAGTTGTACCTTTACTGTTGCCCCTGCAGAAAAACTTGTTTTTTCTTCTGGTAATACCATAAGACCATTAGCCCTTACCATGGACATTAAGATGCCTGATCCCTGTCCTCCTGTAGTAGTGGCAAAATATTTTCCATCTTCAAGGGTGACCATACACCGCATGAAGTATTTCTTCCCTTCCTTCTTTTTGACGGGTTCTTTTAATTGTGCATCGATAAGTGGTTGAAAAAATCGTCTGTGACCACTCGCTTTTAAAATAGAGGGTCTCACAAACTGTTCAAAGGAGATCATACAGGAAACCGGATTTCCGGGAAGGCCAAAGGTGGGAGTTTCCTTTATCACCCCAAAGGCAAGGGGTTGTCCGGGTCTCATCGCCACCTTCCAGAATTTCATTTCAGCTCCCAACTCCTTTAAGATATCTTTCACCAGATCATAATCACCTACTGAGACACCCCCTGAAGAGATGATCATATCGGCACGTACCGCTATTTTAAATCTTTCCATAAGCTCTTCGGGTTTGTCTTTTGCAATACCCAGGATGAGTGGAGTTGCTCCGGCATCTTTAACCAGTGAGGACAGGGAATAGGTATTGCTGCTTACAATTTTCCCCTCTTTTAAGTCTCCGTCTACATCGATCAACTCATCACCGGTGGAAATAACCGCGACCGTAGGTCTTTGGTAAACAGAAATGAAGGAGCGTTTTAAGGAGGCGAGCATACCAACTTCTGCTGCACGGATAATTGAACCAGAAGAGATTACCTGCATCCCTTTCCTCACATCTTCCCCGGCTTTTCTGATATTCTCAGCTAAAGGAGTTGCCTTAAAGATTTTCGCCTGATCTCCTTCCCTTTCCGTATCTTCCACCATTACTACCGTGTCACTTCCCTCAGGGACGGGGGCACCCGTCATGATTCTTACGGCTTCCCCTCTTTCCAGTTTCTTTTTCATCGTGTAGCCTGCGGGAAGATCTGCAACTACTTTAAGTAGAGAAGGATTCTCAGAAGAAGCTCGCTCGATGTCTTTATGGATGACGGCATATCCATCCATAGCTGAATTGTCCCAGGGGGGGATGTGGTAAGGGGCATATATGTCCTCTCCCAAGACCTTGCCCAGTGAGCTTAAGATATCCACCCTTTCCAGGCCCAGGACCTGAATGCTTTTTAAAATAATCTTAAGGGCCTCTTCTACCGATATCATCCTGTGTTACTCCATATAACGAGCGACAATTATCTTTTCTTCTTCTTAGGGAAAAACCTTTCCCACGCGATCAGGAGAGGACTTGCAATGAAAATGGAAGAATAGGTACCGATACAAATACCAACGAGTAAGGTAAAGGCAAAATCGTGGATTACTTCACCTCCCAGGAAAAAGAGGGCGATTACCACTATAAGGGTGGTTCCTGCGGTGATACAGGTTCTACTCAGGGTTTGATTGATGCTTTTATTGACAATTTCCTTTAAGCGTTCCCGGATCATCTTTTTCAGGTTTTCCCGGATGCGGTCACTGATAATAATGGTATCATTAACCGAGTAACCTACCACCGTGAGCAGTGCGGCAATGATGGGAAGGTCGATAGGTTTGTTAGTAATTGAGAGTGCCCCAAGGGTGATGAGTACATCATGCATGAGGCAAATGATAGCCCCTACCCCGAAGCGAAGCTCAAATCGCCACCAGATGTAGATGAGCATTCCTATTAGAGAGAAGATAATGGCAGACATCCCTTTTCTTCTTAAGTCTTTTCCTACCTTGGGTCCTACCATTTCTACCCGTCTTATATCCAGTGATTCTGAACTAAACCTGTTCATAAGGGCCGCTTTGATTTTATCTGAAAGCCCTTCTAACTCACCGGTTGTCTTTTTCATGGTGATGAGATACTCGTTGGCTTCTTTTTCACCAAACTCCTGGACGCTGAGGCCCTCTATGTCAAGGTCGGATAAGGTAACTCTCACTTCTGATATATCGACTTTATTGAAGAACTTTATCTGAACCAAGGTTCCTCCTTCAAAATCTATCCCATATCTGGGGCCTCCTTTAATGGTAAGAGAGCCTAGGCCGATCGCAATCAGTATGAGGGAAAAGATAAGAGCTCCTTTGATGTTACCTACGAAATTGATGTTACTATCTGGTTTAATCAGTTCCATAATCTTTCCTTTTTTGATGAGTTGACTATATCTGCTTAAAAATCAGAGGAATTTTGAGCAGATAGTTGAAGACTAGATGCTCAGTTTTTTAACCCGCCTCTTAGAGAGAAAATAATCAAAAATCACCCTAGTGCAGACAATGGACGTAAATAGACTGGCGGTAAGCCCGATGGTCAAGGTTACTGCAAATCCCTTGATGGGTCCTGTTCCGAACTGGAAGAGGAAGAGGGCGGCAATGAGAGTGGTGATATTGGCATCGAGAATGGTGACCAGTGCCTTGGCGTAACCACCTTCGATAGCTGCCCGTGGCGTTTTTCCCGTTCTGAGCTCTTCCCGAGTACGCTCAAAGATGAGCACATTTGCATCTACCGCCATACCAATGGTAAGTAAAATGCCTGCAATACCGGGAAGGGTAAGGGTTGCCTTAAAAGCAGCAAGCGCCGATAAAATTATCAGGATGTTAAGGCATAGCGCAGTATTGGCGATAGCACCGGAGAGTAGATAGTAAATCATCATAAATACCACCACCACAGCGCCGCCGATAAGAATAGATTTGACTCCCTGGTTGATAGAATCCTGTCCCAGGGAAGGTCCTACCGTCCTCTGCTCGAGAATTCTTACCGGGGCGGGAAGAGAACCAGCACGCAATACGATAGCTAAATCCCGTGCCTCATCCATAGTAAAATTGCCCGTGATCTGGGCTCTTCCTCCTGATATCTTATCTTGGATAACCGGTGCAGAGTACACGTTGTTGTCAAGGATGATGGCCATTCTCTTCTTAATATTTTCCCCGGTGACTCTCTCAAACCGCTTTGCTCCTGAAGAGTCGAAGGTAATACCTACATAAGGCATGTTGAATTGGTCAAAATTCACCCTGGCATTGATCAGGTGTTCCCCGGTAAGCATGGTCCTCTTTTTCAGCAAAAAGGGTTTTTTGGTAATTTCACCTGTTTTTTTGTCTTCGCGTTTTGAATAGAGGATTTCACAACCCGAGGGAGGTTTGTTTTCCTTGACCGCCGTAGTAACATCATAATCATCGTTCACAATCTTAAATTCTAAGAGGGCGGTTTTGGCAATAAGATCGATGGCCCGCTTGGGATCTTTGATCCCTGGAAGCTGGATTAGGATACGATCACCGCTTTGCTTTTGAACGGTTGGCTCGCTTACTCCAAACTCGTCAATACGATTGCGGATGGTCTCTAAGCCCTGGTCTACTGCTAATCTTTTGAGATATTCCTTGTTTTCAGATGTTAATCCCAAGGTGTAAGCAACAATCCCCTCTTCTTCATCAAAGGTAAGCTTTTCCAGGTTTGGAAGCCTTTCTTTGAGAAGTTCTCCGAAATTTTCTTTGTAGGCAGGATCCAGGAGTTCAACTAAGAGTCTGTCCGTTCCTACCCTATCTACTTGTCTAAAGGGGATGCGTTCTTTAAGGAGGATATCTTTTAAGTCACTTACTATCCTGTCTACCGTGTTTGAAATCGCTTTCTCTGATTCTACCTCCAACAGCAGGTGCATACCCCCTTGCAGGTCTAACCCTAAGGAGATCTTTTTACTGGGAAAGGTGCTCTCCCACCAGCTTGGCAGTTTGAAGATGCTGGGGGCTAAATAGAAGCAGGAAACGCTGATTACGATTAAGATGAGAATCATCCTCCACTTTAGGCGTGTATCCATTATATCTCCTTTTAGATAATGAAGTTAATCTATTTCTCTACTATTTTTTAAGCTTTGCTTTTATTTATCTCTGCGTCCCCCTGTGAGATGGCACACCATTTAATTATTGTCCTGTCTCACAGGATTCACTATCTCGCGGGGTAAATCCGGGGTGAATAGTTGCTATTATTTTTTCTTTTTAGACTCACCTGGTTTGACCTCGCTTATGCCGGAGATCTGGTTCCTTGAAACCTTCACCCTTACTCTGTCTGCTATTTCCAGGGTCACAATGGTGTCAGTCACACTGGTAATCTTTCCATGAAGACCACCTGAGGTAACGACTCTATCTCCTGCTTTGAGATTGCCTAAGAGATTTTTGCGCTCTTTGGACTGTTTTTGCTGGGGCCTGAACACCAGAAAATAAAAGATGACAAAGACCATAATAAGAGGCACCAGAAAACCTGGACCACCGCCTTCCCCCTGCTGTGCCATAGCGTATGCATTTTCTATGAACATGTGTGCCTCCTCATCTAGAGCTTTGAAGATCCAGTCAGCTCTTCGCTAGCGTGGATATTTCTTGACTCATAAAAATTTTGATAAAAATGGTCAAACCTCCCCTCAAGAATAGCCATTCTCAGTTCTTTAATCAGGCTGAGATAGTAGAAGAGGTTATGAATAGTATTTAACCTTGATGATAAAATCTCCTTGGCCGAAAAGAGATGGTGTAAATAGGCCCGGGAATAGTGGGTGCAGGTATAGCAGGTACAGTGTGGGTCGATAGGAATATCCTCACTTCTATGCCGGGCATTTTTAATCACTATCTTCCCGAAACTGGTAAAGAGCATACCGTTTCTGGCATTGCGTGTGGGTAAGACGCAGTCAAACATATCAATGCCTCGTTTAACAGACTCCACTATATCCTCTGGTGTCCCCACCCCCATAAGGTAGCGGGGTTTTTCCCTTGGCAAAAGGGCAGCGCTGTGTTCCACCATCTCACGCATTAAGGAGGTGCTTTCACCCACACTCAATCCTCCAATGGCATAGCCATCAAAGTTGAGATTGACAAGCTCACGGGCGCTTTGTTCCCTTAAGTCTTTAAACATTCCTCCCTGAACAATGCCAAAGAGAGTCTGAGATTCTCTCTTTTTACTCTCTTGACATCTCTTCGCCCAACGAGTGGTCCGCTTAAGGGAGTCATGGACGTACTCGTAAGAAGAAGGATAGGGAACACACTCATCAAGACACATCGCCACATCTGCACCCAGGTCCTCCTGAACTTCCATGCAGAGCTCAGGGGCAAGGAAGTGACTGGAACCATCCAGATGCGACTTAAAGGCAATACCCTCTTCTGAAACCTTCTGGTTTGCACTGATACTGTAAACCTGAAAACCGCCACTGTCG
>JAZFSJ010000184.1:0-2972 GCA_036446115.1 Thermodesulfobacteriota bacterium
CTGTAGAAGAGGCCAGGATCGAGCATAGTGCTCAATACGATTAATTCCTAGCTTTGTTCCCTGCATTTTAATGTACACACGCGTTCCTATTTCTAGCACCATGAAGGTTACAAAAATACTTATAAGAAACAGGGCAGCATTTAGAAAAATATCTTTTTTCATCAGATGAACTTCAAAAAATCATTGCGACTAGTTTGTCTTTAGTTGAAGAAGTGAGAGTGCGGTTTTGCAATTTTTAGCTAAATTTTTCCAAGAGTCTATTTCGCAAAAACGTTTAAGTATATAACCCGGTCTGAAATAAAATGAACGATATGCCCTGGCTACCCACCCTCGAGTATCCGGAAACAAGAAGGGGACAGCATCGGTTCTTTTCCCCAGGACAAATTCCCTCCAATACTCAGGTTCTACTAATCCTTCTTTAACCGCATCGTTAAAGAGTTTCGTTTCTGGAAGCGGATAGGCGGGTCCGAAGATAGCGTAATCCGGTGACAAATCTTTAGCAAAGGCTATCGTATCACTAACGGTCTGGTCTGTCTCTGATAAGTAACCAATAATAAAATAGGCTACCGTTTTTATCCCGACCTTTTTACACAATCGGAGATTTTCCGCAGCTTGGCGAAGAGTAGTTTTTTTATTCATAAGATTGATGATTTCCTGATTGCCGGATTCAACTCCGAATCGCAAGGTATGGCATCCTGCGCGGTGCATAAGCTCTAATAACTTATAATCAACTGTATCCACTCGGGTTGCGGCCTGCCAGCGAATCGCAAGGTTTCTTGTAAGGATTTCCTCACAAACGGCACTTATGTGCTTCTTATCAAAGGTAATCACCTCGTCCACGAAATTGATGTGGTTGATCTTAAATTTTTTAAGTACATATTCAATTTCGTCTACCACTTTAGCAGGATCTCTTTTTCTTACTTTATACAAAAGGGGATTGCGGTAGCAAAACCCACAATTATAAGGACACCCCCTCGTGGTAAACATCGAGAGTGTCTTACCTCCAAAATTGCTAATCTCATATTTGTGTGAAGGGAGAAGATGATAGGCGGGGATAGGAACTGCATCAATATCATCAACTTGAGCCGGTTCATTTACCACGATTTGTCCATTTACCCTGAAAACCGCTCCCGGGATTTTTCCCAAAGGTTGTTCTCTCTCAATACAATGGAGTAATTCCACCATTGCAATTTCTCCTTCGCCTCGAATGCCATAATCTATAAATCTATAGCTAAGTGTCTCCTGCGGAAAAACCATTAAATGAGGTCCACCCATAATAACGATTGAACCGGCCTCCTTGGCTATTTCGGCACTCTCCAAAGCTCCCCGGATATTAGTAGTGAGGGCACTTACTCCTACCACTTCCGGCTTTAAGGTCTCAATGCGATTTTTGATCTCTGCCGGAGATAACTCGAGTGCTTCACAATCTAAAATAGAGACCTGGTGTCCGTTGTTTTCTAAGGAGGAAGCAATATAGGCAATTCCAAGCGGAGGAACAAATCCAATATTTTCTATGACGGTCTCCGATTCCTTATTTATGGAGTCAATGAGGCGAGGATGGATTAACAGAATCTTCAATTAAAAATCCTTGATGTTGTTTGAGTGATGGTTATTTATAAGAAGCTCAATGGGATGTTCTCAAACGATAACGCATCCAATTCCCTATGGGGAATGAAAGCCTGGGCCTGATATAGCAACTGGCAAAATAACGTTTACACTCCGGACATCCTCTCAGTTCATACACCATTTTCCGATAGAGCGCATCTTCCAGAATCCTCCCTAAAGAGTTTTTGAAGATGTTAAACTCTTTTGGTGGGTTGATATATCCTGTTCCGGGGTAAAGCCTTGATTTAACCCCATAGCAGGGGCTGACCTCCCCTGACCCTAAGATGTTAACATAGAAATAGGGCAATAAACAAGAATCATGAAATAGAGGATACCTCAATTTACTCTCTTCCATGAGAGAGGAAAAATACTCAAGTTGCAGGTGGAGATAATAATCGACCTTGTTGCGGGGAAGGCTTTTAACAAATTCCCTAAGCCTATCCACGAATTCTCGAGTGAGAAGAGATTTTCCTCCCTGTTTTTCCATAACCATCGGATATTCCTGGATAGCCTGGTATCTCTGTTCAACCCCGAGAGATTCACAGAGTTCACTGAGAGATTTCTGCTCTTCTATATTCCATGGGGCAATTACCGTAGTACAGGTTATTTTAACTCTGGAAGCAAATCTCTTAAGGTTTTCTATCCCTGCAATGATTGAAGAAAATGCCTGCTCGTTTCTACGATAGAGGTTATGGGTCTTCTCCATCGCATCCAGACTTAAGGAAACCTCATCAACTCCACACCTGTTAAGGAGACTAGCCATAGTCTGATCCAAAAGGGATCCGTTGGTCACGATATGAAGGTAGGGAATAGACTTTTTGGCCAAAGATAAATATCCCCCAATGTCTTTAACCATAAGGGGTTCACCCCCACTCAGGTAAAGATAATAAGTGCCCAGGACCCTCAGTTCCTTTACCAACTCATCAAATTTCTCAAGGGACAAGGTGTATTTCTCCTCTTCAGAATCAAGGTAGCAGAAGGAACAGTTATAATTACAGATGTTGCTCAATATAAGATGAGTAATAAGGGGAGAAGGTTTCCCCGAAAGATAAAATGTTCTATACCACCTCGCTACCTTGGAAATAATGGCCGTCATAAATACACACTCAATGGTTATTATTTTTGATTATTAGAAAATTCGAATCAATTATTCTCAATGAAGTGTGAGAAATAAGGCAGTCTACTATACTTTTAAGGTTTTACTCTTTTTGGAAACGTGAATGCGAGCTTCAGGTTTTCCCAAAAATTGTGGTTATTATAGATTTTGCGCTCAACCACTTAAATAGTTTCCAGATTCTTCTCTACCCATTCCGGGGAGTTCCCCTTCTCAACCGCCCTGCGATACATTCCCCTACCAACAAAATCAG
>JAZFSJ010000185.1:0-10053 GCA_036446115.1 Thermodesulfobacteriota bacterium
TTAGTAAACAGAATATAGTTTGCACGGGGTCGCAAAAGGAAACAGTAGCACTTTCGTGCTTCCTTTGTTTCACGGGTGGTAGTTTACTTTTAAATGATAGTGCTTGGTGTGATAAGAGAGCAGGTAATTAATGCAGTGAGCTGCCAATGTATTAGCTAAAACAGGTCAGGTAAAAGGCAGAGTCTGAGAGAGGCTCTGCCTTTTAGTAGATAATAATCTTTAGTCTCTGCTATAATGATAGATGATATTTAAAGATAAACGGAAAAATAGGACGATGGAAAAGATCGGCAGAATCTTCATATGCTTAATTGTCTTTTGGATTATTATAACAGGATTGATAATTGAAGATGGGTGTGCGCAGGAATGGGAGAAAGTAAATTATAATGGTTTCGGTGATGTGGATAATAAAAGTTCCTTCCCGATGGAAATTTTCAAAGATGATTTGTATATAGGACTATGGAATGATGCAGGTGTGGAGATTTGGATGACACCTGAAGGCACCAACGCCAATTGGAATCAAATGAATGTAAACGGTTTTGGTGCACCCGAAAATTCACATTCAACCTCTATGGAAGTTTTTAATGATAAATTGTATGTTGGGGTTTTAAATGAAGGGGGAGGAGAGTTGTGGTTAAACACAGATGGTACTTCGTGGAAACAGGTAAACATTGCTGAATTTAGTTCTGATAATATCTGTGTTCGCGCCATGGCAACTTTTGCTCCCTACGAAGACAATAAGCATCTTTATATGGGGACTGATAATGAAGAGGGAGGTCAGTTATGGATGACAAATAATGGAATTGACTGGTTACTCTTAGAGGATGATGGCTTTGGTGATGCAGATAATACCTCTGTTTATTCTATGGGAATACTTAACAGTTACCTCTATCTGGGGACAGTCAACCAGCAAAGTGGGACACAGATTTGGAAAACAAAAGGTGGAATTACCTGGGCTCAGACCAACTCCGATGGATTTGGTTATAGTAGCAATCAGGTTTCCTATTCTATGTGTAACTTTAAGGACTATCTCTATGTGGGAACAGTCAATCAGCTTACCGGAACCCAGGTGTGGCGAACTTCCGATGGGAGTAGCTGGCTACAATCAAATGAGGATGGTTTTGGAGACCCCAGCAATTCCTGTTCTTACTCTATGACTGTTTTTAATAACCGTCTCTATGTGGGTACAGGGGATGTGGTGGCACGGGTGTGGCGAACAGAAGATGGTGTTATTTGGGAACAGGTAAATAGCGATAGTTTTGATAGCAGTGATAACACAGTGGTACATTCCCTGATAGTGTTTGGTGATTATCTATATGCAGGAACTGGTAATAAATGGGGAACGGAGATCTGGAGATACAAAGAAACCAAAGAAGAGACAACTGAATGTCTTCTGGAACAGGTATTTAAAAACAAACCGCAAGCATTAGATGCCTTAAGAACGATAAGAGATACAGTAAAGAGTAGAAGTTTGAGAGGATCTGAGTATGTAGAACTTTATTACCGTTATTTATCTGAGATATCAGAGATTTATGGTACATACCCGGAAATAAGAGAGAAAACTAATGAGGTGCTTAAGAACTTATTGCCAAGGATATTACTCATATCAAGAGGAGAAAAAAGGAGATTAGGTTCCTTGATGAATGGTGCATTATTATCTTTGTTGGATGCATATGCCAGAGTAGCCAGTCACGTTTTGAGATTAGCAGTAAAAAAAATTAAAAAGGAATTAAAAAATGATAGCTTGTCCAATTTATTGCAGTTTGATAAAATAAAAAAAGCTGAGGGGGGCATTAATGACTAAAGTTTTTATTGATTTTTCCGATAATTACATTATGTTTATATATATTTATTGGAAATGAACTTTAGTGAACAACCTAAAAGAGTGAGGTGATGTACATTGATAAAGATACTTTCTAAACAGCTTATCCTTTTATGCGGGTTTTTAGTAATTTCTACTTCTATTGTCTATGGGGCTGATCCTGTTGCTGAACTTCAGGTGATACCTGAAGTTCAGATAGATTTTGGAGAGCTAGAGGCCTATTCAAAGACGGTGAAAACAGAGAGTATTACTATTACCAATTGCGGTGAGCCTAATAGTATCTTGTGTTGGGAAGTGGTAGTAGCGCCTGATCCTGAAAGTGAAAACTGGTTGACTATTGAGGGCGAAACAACTGGAGAGATAAATCTAGAAGCTGGGGATAGTAAATATACAGATGTGTCTCTGGGTGCCTGTGCCTTGTGTGTGGACGAAGCTGGAATTCATGATGGTGAATTTTACGTGTACCAATATGATTATGATTATAGTGCTACGCCAGGACCTGCTTGTACCTCTACTGTTGTCGACAGTGTTGGTCCTATTGAGGCCACTATGATTCTCCCAGAATTTAACGTTTTAGAAGCTAGCCCTGAGGGGTTAGATTTTGGTGAGAATATTGAAGAGATGGCCTTATCTATCACAAATGCAGGGGAAGGAGAGATGGAGTGGGAAGCAACCTTGGTGATTGCTGAGGGTGTCACTTGGTTGACAATTGATGGTGAAACTGGTACCAGCGGAACAACCGGTAGCGCTGAAACAGACACGATAACCGTGAGAGTAGATCGCTCAGCATTAGAAGGATGCACATATGAATATAGTGCATCTATCAAGATTACCGCAACCAATGCCCTGCCCGAAGAAGTAACTGTATTTGTCACCATGAATAAGAATATTATCCCTCAAATACCCAAGATGCCTACTCCGGTTGACGGTGCTGCAGATCAGTCGTTATATTCTACCCTTAGTTGGAAGGAAGGGGAAACAAGTGAGACGGCAGAAGGAATCGCTAAATATGATGTGTACTTCTCTTCTAATCAAGTCTTGGTGGAGAGCAATAATCCCAGTGCGTTGATATGTGATGATATAGCAGTTCCTTATTGCGATCCGAGTGGTGGAGGAGGTCAGCTGAATGAAAATACGACATACTACTGGGCAGTGAAAGCAATAGACGATTGTCAAGGGAATACTGTTGATAGTGGTATATGGATTTTTACCACTGGTGAGGCACCACCTCCTATAAACAATTGTCTTATTTCATCGCTATTATCATTGAGTAATAATGAAATTACTACTCTTAGGAGGTTCAGGGATGAAGTGCTGGTAGAGAGTTATAAGGGAGAAAAGTATATTGACCTTTATTACTCTTACCATACTGTTGAGGCTTTGCTCATTATGCTATTTAATCCAGAGCTTAGAATGTGTGCGAATAGGATAGTGAAGGAATCTCTTCCTGCGATTAAGGCACACCTGAGGGGAGAGATAGCACCTATTGATACTGGGGTTGTAGAGGACATGGAACTCTTTCTTGAGCAATTTGGAAAGAGCGCGAGTCCTGGTTTGAAAAGAGTCATTAGAATTATGAAGAAAGATATAGCACAAGGAGATTTATTTAAGGATTTAGGATTTTCTATTGTGAAATAGTAGAGTTGTTTTTGACATAAAAGGGGAAAAGGCAGGGTTAAATTATCTCTGCCTTTTTTTGTCCCGTTAAAAGGGAAAAAAGCGATAAGTTTAGGTGGCGATTAAAACCCCATCTATACTTACCCACGGGGTTTGTGCTTTCATTTTTTGCGGTGTAATCAATTGGTTTTAATGGGAACAGTTGCCCCTGAAGGTTGAATAAAGCTTGTGTGATAAAGGCTTAAAGTTTTAAATGAGTCTGCCGATTTCTATTATACAGTTAGTGATTACTCTACATTAAGGAGATGCCTTGAACCACACATTTTTAGGTAAAATTTTTTATCTGGCCTTTGTCTTATATATCTCCTCTTTCACTCAGGTGCGGGCTGATTTCCCTTTCAAAGGTGGAGGTTGTGAATCTGCTCAAAAGACTTCTGCAAGTTCGGAGACTGGTAGTATAGTCAGAAACGGTGATGGTGAATTTTTAGACTTCGGTATTTCTGATGATACTGTGTGGCTTTCTGTAATGGCAGCCACCTCTCCGCCTCTCTTGGAAATAGACGTAAGTGCTTTAGACTTTGGAGAAACAGAAACTACTAAAACCTTTAGTATTACTAATTCAGGTGATGATACTTTAGTGTGGTCATTATATGAAGATGAAGAGTGGATTACCGTTGATGCAACAACAGGAAGCCTGGAAGCAGCTGTATCCGAAACGCTGACTGTTGAGGTTGACAGGTCAAAGGTGCTTATCATTGGTGAGGTTGATGGTGCAATTACTATTAACTCTAATGGTGGAGATGCAGAAATTGAAGTAACCATGACAGTTCCTGAACAACCGGTCTTAGAGGTCAGCCCATCAGTATTAGATTTTGGTTCAAAGGATGTGTTTAAAGAATTATCTATTAGTAATAGTGGGACTGGTGTCTTAGCTTGGGTAATTACTGCCCCAGAGGAATGGATTACTGTTGATCAGGAGAGTGGATCAACTGAAGCTGGTAATACGGATGTAATAAATATTATGGTAGACAGATCGACAATGGCAGAATTGGGAAAGTATAATGGTGAGTTAAGTGTACCCTCGGATGGTGGTGATGCTACTGTAAGTGTGTTAATGGAAAAGATTAATCATACTCCTGAGATTCCTGCTGTTATTTTACCGCTGGATGGAGCAACTGAGCAGTCTTTATATACCTCCCTTTCATGGCAAGGTGGTGATCCGGATGCAAAAGATGGAGATATAGTGAGCTATGATGTTTATTTTTCTGCCAATGAAAGCCTGGTAGATATTAATGATATTAGTGTATTGACCTGTTCTGGTATGAAGGTATGCTATTGTGATCCTGGAACAAATAGTCTGGAATACACGACTACCTATTATTGGAAAGTAAGAGCTAAAGACAGTTACGGGGAGATAACAGCTGGTAGTGTATGGAGTTTTACTACTGAAGATGATACCAACAACAATCTATGCCCTGCCTTTGCACTAGGTCTGGGTTTTCAAGAACGTCACTTACTGAGGGAACTGAGGGATAGAGTGCTGGCTCAGAACGAAAATGGCAGGAAATATATTAGCCAATATTATCGATATTCCCGGGAGCTTTTATTAATACTTTTTTTGAATGATGAATTGAGAGTAAAATCGATGGAACTGTGTGAAGAATTAATACCAGCAATAAAAAGCTTGCTGGCTTATCATGAAACTGTGGTGTCTGCAGAGATGATGGAAGAGATAAGGAAACTTCTTGGGAAGATTGCCTTGCGTGCAAGTCCCCCTTTAAAGGCAGTCCTTAAGAGCATAGAAGCCGATATTGAAAAAAGGGAGAAGTTGGAGCCATTAGGGATAATAGTGAGTAAATAGATTAGCGTTCATAAAAGGATGCGTTTAAGAACAGGGTGTAAAACATCCTGTTTTTTTTCATGGATTTTTATTGGATGTTTCGTAAATCCATGTCTTTCGCACAAGGTTGAAAAATGAAACACTAAAGACGTTCCCTACCTTTTTGTTTCGAGGCACTTGGTCGTAAAGCAAAGCCACCTGCTTTGCGGGATGTCATTTACCGGCAGGTGCCGAGAAAGCCACGCCTTGTAGGCGGAGATGAATCGGCACAATTCATGAATAATCAAATTTAATTACCGGGATGCCCCGCGCTGTGCGCGGGGAGCATCACTTTTGAGAAGGACTAGTGCCATGCACCACAAAATGCATACTATTTCAATAGGTGAATTGGATATGCATATGATCTTGTTGATAATGTTTTTGCTGTGTGGAAGTTATCCACAGGTTAAGTCAATTTCGCGATGAGAAAGCTATAAATAGGCGTGCAGGAATCAGTAGTTATCCTGTATGTGCTCATACAATACTTTTAAAATGTCTTCCTTTTGAGGAGGACAACCTTTTGCCTGGCTACCTCTTTCTAACTTATGCATGGTACAATCACCCATAAAGATGACATCTGAAAGTTGGGAAGCATCATGTGAAGTGCCCAGGATAATGGTGAGGGGTTTTTTAAGGGATTTTCCCTGTTCTGCAATCTGGGCAAGTGATGAAAACAGGGGGATCAGACAACCACTACAGGCCGTATCATGTCCTCTGATTTTTAGAAGGGGGAATTTCCTTTCAAGCCATTCAGATGGTAATTCGTAGCGCATTTTTAAACCTTTGACATCTTCTCCTTTAATATCGATCTTGACGATATTTTTTTCTCCCAACCCAGCTTGATAGCCTAATTGGATGGTTTTTATCTCATCAGGGTTTAAACCCATAAGTGAAGTGGCTACAGTATCGACTGCTACTCTATCGTTTCCTGCCAGGATAAATCCGGAATGCTTTTGAGCGGGAGAGGTGAAATCAGCTATATTCAAAGAAGGTTCAATTATTTTATTTAATTCAACAACTGCCTCATTAATGCCAATACGATGGAATAATGGTTTATCCGCACGCCTTAAAAACCCTTTTAAATTCTTCATAGCAATAGAAACTCCGGTTAAATAGTGGGTTTTTGGGACCGGGAGATTGATTATCTTATTGTAGGCAAATGCATGCTCTGAAATCCCAAATTCTTTGGGTAGGAAAGGAGATACATCTCTATAGGTTTTAAAATTATGTTCATCGAATAGTATCCATCTGGCTTGACACCGTTCAACAACCTCGGCAACACCTGTTTTAATAAAGCATTCTTTAAGAGCATGTTCGGATAAAAAATAACTTGGTCCTTCTCCCACACACACCTCTTTTGCGCCCTGAGCGAAACAGCATTTTATAACTGCTCCTACAAGATTAGGATTGGTTGTTTGACCAGTGGTATAGGATACTGGTTCGAAAAGGTTAGGTTTGATCAGAATAGAGTCTCCCTGTAACCCCTTTGAGAATTCCGTCTCCTCCAGTAATTTCGCTATTGTGCTGTCAATATTCTCTTTTATTTTTGATAAAAATACTTTTGGCATGCTGATGCTGGACCGTTTAAAGTTTTGTATCTGGTATTATTTATTTGACAATTATATGTGAATAGAATACTATTAATAAACGATTTAAGTCAATGCAATGATGGAGAATTTAAACGCGCCTACGTTAAGGTGCTTTTTATTGTTAGCTTTAAAATACCGTGCTACGCACGGGATCGCAAAAGAAAACTATAGGCACTTCGTGCCTATTTTGCTTCACCCGTTCGAGTAATACAAAGCTAACCGCTTTGCGGGTAGTCGTTTGCTTATGAGAGGATATTTTTTATTGAGACCAACATTTCTTCCATGTATTGTTATAAATCTATTGCTTTTATGCTTTTCGCTTGAAATGGGCATTGCGAAGGTGACAAGGGTAGCTATTCTACCCTTTCAGACCAATGCAGATGAGAATATAGACTATATCAATAGGGGTATCAGGGAGATGCTTACTGCTAGAGTTACTTATGGAGCCGATATTTTTGTCGTAGAGCGCCGTGTAGTGAAAGATGCACTCTCTAGGGTACTCCCCAGTGAATTAACAACGCAAGGGGTACAAGAGATTGGAAGTTCCTTGGGAGTTGACTACGTTATCTTTGGAAGTATTTCCAAAATTGGAAATAATGTGAGCATAGATATTAGCATTCTTAATGTATTACAAGGAGGAATTACAAAACCTGTATTTGCTCAAAGCGTTGGATTAAATGAAGTGATACCTAAAGTAAACAGTATTGCGCAAGAGATAGTAGATACTATTTCGACTGGATTTGAGAGTCTGCCACCCGCAAAGTCTTCCGTCCAACTTCCTGTGATAGATGAAACCTTACTCGAAAAAGGGGAGAAAAGTGGTGGAGTAGAACCGGAAAGAGTTGAAAAAGTTGACCTTACTGCCAGTGATGGTACATCGGAGATACCTAAACCTTCTTCTGATGAAGTGGAGGAGGAGAGTGGATCTTTGGATGAACATCCAACTGAACCAGAAGGGTTAAAAGAGAACTTTTTAAAGAGGAAAAGCGATATTAATTCCCTGGATGAAAACCCGGTCTATCAAAAGTCTGTGAATGAGCTTGAGGAACCTAAACCTTCCTCTAATGAAGTGGAGGAGGAGAGTGGATCTTTGGATGAACATCCAACTGAACCAGAAGGGTTAGAAGAGACTTCTTCAAAGAGAAAAAACGAGATTAATTCCCTGGATGAAAATCCGGTCTATCAGAAATCTGTAAATGAGCTTGATAAGAATGCAGAAACCGCAAATGACGCAATTTCGGAGCAGGAGTAAATAGGGTAAATCTGTATCAAAGAAAAGGGGAAGAAGATTCAAACATTCGAAATAGAAGTGGCGGTGTAGCTCAGGTGGTTAGAGCATGCGGCTCATATCCGCAGTGTCCGGGGTTCGACTCCCTGCACCGCCACCATCCACGGTTTCTTTTGTATAATTTATACCAATTTGGCAAGCCATTTAGCATTACCTGAATGGCTTTTTTATTGTTTGCCTTTAAGATAGGAAGGAGTTTTTTGTTCTCTTACATAACGGATACCTTATATGAGAGATGTGCAGATAAAGGAGAAGGTTGCAGGATGTTTTACCGCTTGTTTGCTCTTGACTTACTGTTCCTTTTCCTATACTTTTTGATGCTAGAATGAAGGTTTTAAAAAGATCCAGTGAGTATTAAGGAGAGTAGCTATGTCATTCGAGTTTATAGAGATTTCTTCTCTCTTTCTCTCTTTCTGTCTTTTGGTATAGCGATTGCCGCTGTCCTTGCAGGAATGATTTTTCAGAGGGTTCTTCTATCTAAACTCAGAAAATTAGCGGCAAAGACCAAATGGGAAGGGGATGACATCATTGTTAATGCGATGAAGGGGGCTGTGGTACTCTTGTTTTTTACCCTTCTTGGCGTATATGGAGCTATTTCTGTATCCCCGCTGCCTAAAGATTTTTCTCACCTGGTTCAAAACATTATTCTTGTTATTATCATCCTTTCAGTCACCTGGTTTTTTACTAATATTGCAACAGGGTTTTTGGAACTTTATGCCAGTAAATTCAAAGAGGCCATTCCTCAGTCAACTATATTTAAAAATCTTACCAAGATCGTTATTTTAACCATTGGATTTCTCATTATTTTGCAGACACTCGGTATTTCCATCACTCCGATACTGACTGCTTTAGGTGTGGGTGGTCTGGCAGTTGCCCTTGCCCTTCAGGATACTCTTTCAAATCTCTTTTCCGGTCTTCAGATTATCATTTCCAGACAGGTGAGAACAGGAGATTACATTAAGCTTGAGTCAGGCGAAGAGGGGTATGTAGTGGATATTACCTGGAGAAATACTACCATCAGGATGCTACCCAATAATATTATTGTTGTCCCTAATTCTAAATTATCTTCGATTATTGTAACCAATTATTGTCTTCTAGAAAAAGAGATGGGGGTGCTGATTCAGGTTGGAGTCAGTTATGATTCAGATCTTGAAAAAGTTGAAAAGGTAACCATTGAGGTTGCATGGGAGGTAATGAAAACCATAGATGGAGGGATAACTGAATTTGAGCCTTTCATTCGTTATCATACCTTTGATGATTCCAGCATCAATTTCACTGTTATTTTGCGGGTGAGAGAATTTGTTAACCAGTATTTGGTAAAACACGAGTTTATCAAGAGACTACACAGACGATATAACCAGGAGGGAATTGAAATTCCTTTTCCCATACGTACAGTATATCTTAACGATCCTTCTTATGAAAACCAATGATTGTTTTCACTTCTACACCAGGTTAAAACAGACTGAACTTCTTGGTAAAAAGGCAAGAAATTTACTTGAACTCTTTAGAGGGCTTAAGGGTATTCCGGATTCTTCCATCTATCACCACACCCACCGATTTATTCAGCAGCACCACTACATGTCACCTCAGCCTCCCAAAGATTTTGCCTACTGGATTACTGATGTTCTCAATGAAAATGCGTTAGGTGAAAAGATGACCAGTGTGGACGTGATTAAGTTTCAGAAAATCAAGGGTCTGAGAAAGAAGTTTATTGAGATTTTAAGTGAGATGGGTAAGACTGATTTTGTTTTATTAGCCAAGAAAGAATTTCTGAAGGCATATCGACAAAGAGGTAAAAAGGAAGAAACTTAATAGAAACCGAACAATAAGGAGTAAGCGCTATGATAAAGTTTGAACAGAC
>JAZFSJ010000186.1:0-11437 GCA_036446115.1 Thermodesulfobacteriota bacterium
CTTAATTAAAAAGATGATTACTCAATCCCTTGCAGCCAGATACTTAACTTCCATAGGTTACGTAGACGATGTAAAATTTGTCACTCAGATTGATAAATATACCGTAGTTCCTATATACAAGAAAGGGTTTGTTGCCTGTTTTAAAAAGTAAAGAGTTAGGGATGAGGTGATAGGGTCCAGGGAACAGTAATGAAGTAAAATTTGAGCTTATATACAAGAAAAATTTAAATATTATTCATCTCTGAACCCTGCCCCCCTACACCCTGTAACCTGCAATCATGAGTGTGGTCATATGAACCCTGCAATTGACGATGAAATTCTAAACATCATTCTTGAGGAAGGCATTAACCTCATTTGCAGCGTTCCCTGCATCATGCTAGCAGGTGTTCTTAAAAAACTGAAAAACACTAGTCTAACTCACATTCCTGTGACCAGAGAGGAAGAAGGTGTAGGCATAGCAGCCGGTATTTCTTTAGGGGGTGGGAAACCAGCCCTTATCATGCAAAATTCAGGGCTGGGCAACTCCATCAATGCCCTCCTATCTTTAACCAAACTCTATGGACTTCCCCTTCCCCTCATTATCAGCCAAAGGGGTGGAAAAGGGGAAAAGGTTTTAGCACAAATGCCGATGGGTAAAGCAACTACTAATCTTCTCAAAGCTGCCAGGATTGATTATGTAAGGATTAAGAAAAGGGAAGATTTTATTAAGATGAGAAAGATGATCCGTAAAGCCTTTGGTAACAACAGAGTTACTGCCATAATACTTTTAAGAAAGCTGTGGGATGAAGCGCATTGATGTAATAAAAGCAATTGCTAAAAGGGATGGTTTAATTATCTGCAACCTGGGATTGCCCAGCAGGGAGCTTTATCACTTAAATGATAAACCTTCCTACTTTTACATGCTTGGTTCTATGGGGATGGCAAGCTCAATCGGGCTGGGATTAGCCATAGCCCAGAAGAAGAGGGTCTATGCCATCGACGGGGATGGTTCCCTACTCATGAACTTAGGATCACTCACTACTATTGCTCATTATGCTTCTCACAACTATTGTCTTATCATCATTAATAATGAAAGCTATGGAAGCACAGGCAATCAACCTACTCTCACCGCTCAGAAAACAGATCTTGAAAAAATTGCACGTGGTGCAGGTATCTCGCATGTCAGAACTGTAGAGAATATACAAGGGCTACAAGACACACTGGATCATCACCGGGATGAACCATTGGTGGTCATTGCAAAAACTGATACCTTTAGTGCCGATGTCCCCCACATCCCCCTTCTCCCACGATTTATAAAAAAGAGGTTCTTAAATGAGGTCGCGAAAGGATAACCGAGTTAATTTCTTATAAAATTGCAGAAAGACAAAATTTCCTTTGACAATAAGATACAACTTTATTATAAGAAATAAGCTACTTGGCTCACCTTAAAAAAAGAGGGGAAACCATGGTATTGGAATCACTAAAGGCAATTAAATCCGTAGAAAAAGAGTCAACGACTAAAATTGAACAGAGTAAAATACAGGCTGAAAAAATTATAGAGAATGCCCGCATAGAATCAAAACGTTTAACAGAAGAAAAACTGGCGCATGCTCATAAAGAGAGTCAAAAGATGATAGCTCAGGCTAGGAAGGAAGCTGAAGAAGAAGCAAAAATAATACTTAATCAGGCGGAAGGAGAAACTGCATCATTGAAATCGAGTGCTACTGCGAAGATGGGTAAAGCAAGAGAGAGTATCATCAAACAGCTACTAGGATAAAGGCATGTTTCAACCAGTGAGAATGAATAAGCTTCAAGTACTTGTGCTTGATGAACAAAAGAATGAGGTCATTAAGAAACTCCATGAAGTGGGCGCTGTTCAAATTTCAGATTGCCGTGATAAACTTAGTCACCCTGATTGGAGTGAACTTCTAGAATCACCTACCTCTAGTCCACTGCTCAGAAAAATAACTTCCTCGATTATCTCCCTCAACAAATGGCTAGACCTTTTCGAGTCTGTCGCACCGGAACCAACAGAGAGTTTCTTCAAATTCCTCTTCAACCCTTCACCCCCTAAGAAAATTCCTGCCGAAGAGATTGATGGTGATATCCTTCTGGGAAAAGTTGAAGATATAATTAAAGAAGTAGAGCACTCAACTCAGCATCCCTCAGAACAGCTGGAGAAGGTGAGAGAGGATATAAGCGATTTACAAGGTGTTAAGCACTCCATCTTAAAACTGGAACAGGTTGAGATTGACCTTGCCTATATTGAAGAGACCGCCATCACCGCTGTCTACCTGGGCACCACCTTGACCAAGAATGTTGAGATAATAGAAACCGAGTTAGCTGAACTCACAGAGCAGAGTTTCCTTCTTGAACACACCCCTTTAAACCCCACAGAATCACTTCTTATTATTGTCTGTCTCAATCAGCATGCCTCTTCTGTTTCCAACTTTTTGCGCAGAACCGGGTTTGAGCGAATCGAAACCAGGGGATACACGGGCACACCTGTTGAGGCACTACGCACTATTAAGGACAGAATCGACAAACTGTATGAGGAAGAAAAAAGGCTTATAGAACAAATCATTGCTTCATCACGGCAATTCAGGGACCACCTGCTCGCCTTACGGGAACTGCTGCAGATTGAAAAGGAAAGAGCAGATACCTACGGCAATCTTGCCCTAAGTGGGCACTTATGTATGATCGAAGGGTGGGTACCACGCAAAGAAACAGAAAAGGTGAGCCGGGAGATAGAAACCACAACCGATGGACTTGCGGTCATCAAGGTGGCAGAACCTCAAAATCCGGAGGAGAAGGTCCCTATTCTTCTTGAGAACCCCCCTTTTTTCAAACAATTTGAGCTATTGACCTGCATGTACTCCCCCCCTAAGTATAACGAAATAGATCCTACCATTTTTCTTACCATTACCTTTCTCTTCTTTTTTGCCACTATGGTGACTGACGCCTTGTATGGTTTCATTACATTTATTATAGGTGTCCTTATGCTAAGGGGTGGTGGAAAATACAATGAGACCATTAAAGGGTTCGGTGTTATCTTAGCTGCCGGGGGTATCGCTACCATTGTCGCAGGTGCGGTTACAGGGGGTTGGTTTGGCAATCTTGCTATAGAATTCATGGGCTTTACTTCTTTGAAAAACCTGATGATTATTGATCCCATGGTGGATGTGCTCCCTTTCCTCATTTTTGCGGTTGTGGTCGGCGTTATCCACCTGGATATGGGAATCATTCTAGGTATTATTAACAATGTTAGAAATCAGGAGATTAAGAAAGCGTTTACGGAAAACCTCTGGCTCATTCTCGTTCAAATTCTCTTTGCCCTTTTCTACCTGAAAACGCTTGTGACTCCAGGAACGGGCACAGTCTTCTTCCTTAACCTTCTCATAGGATTGATTGGTATAAGCTCCCTCTTTCTCCTCATTTCAGGACATAAGGGAATGGCATTCTTTACCATAACCGGGGCTATAGGAGACACCCTTTCTTACGCCAGGTTGATGGCGCTGGGGCTTTGCACTGCAGGAATCGCTATGACCGTCAACATACTTGCCAAGATGAGTTCAGAGGTAGCCATCATAGGACCAGTCTTTCTCATCCTTATGCTGGTCGTGGGGCATGCCTTCAACTGGGTTATCCAGATCATGGGTGCCTTTGTTCACGGCATCCGCTTACACTATGTGGAATTTTTCGGCAGGTTCTATTCAGGTGGAGGGGATGATTTTACTCCTTTTGCCATTAAAAGGGATATAACAGAATTAAAAACTTAAATTTATAGGAGGATAAGATTATGGAATTTACTTTGGGAGTTGGACTAGCAGCCCTGGGCGCCGGGCTTTCCATGGGCATCTCTGCAATCGGTGCAGGAATAGGAGTAGGTATCGCAGGTGCCGCCGGAGCAGGTGTCATAGCGGAAGACCCCAAGAAATTTGGACCTGTGCTTGTCCTACAGGCCCTACCTCAAACCCAGGGTATCTACGGCTTTCTAGGGGCAATCTTGATCATGATCGGTACCGGTATCTTAGGTGATGTGATGGAGGTATCGACCGCCCTGGGGCTTATTTGTCTGGGGGCCGGGGTTACCACAGGTCTGGGAGGAATTACCGCTATCGGACAAGGTATGACTGCCGGTGCCTGTATGGGGGCAGTTGCCAAACGGCCAGGAAGCTTTGGGCAGGGGATGGTACTAAGTGTTATGTCAGAGACCTTTGCCGTCTTTTCGCTCCTCATTCTCATTCTGCTCCTGGTAGGGGCAAAGGTTTTGGGATAACAAGGACACTGGCAGGGAACATGGTTCAAGATTAGGGGAAGGCGCTAATGGTCCATAGTTAACGGTCTACAGTCCATAGTCTAAATTATCAATTCCCGATGACTGACCTCTGAGCACAAGCGAGTATTTACTAAAACCTACATTATACACAAGTACTTTTTGAGGACACCATGACACAAGAAGGTGAAAAAAGAATAATCGATAAGATTGTTCAGATGGCTGAAACAGAAGTTCACAAGTTCACATCTGAGGCTGAGAAAGAAGCCGAAGAGCTTAGAAAAGAGACAGCGCAAAAAGCTGCCTCAGAGGCGCAGGACATCATCAATCGCGGCACACAGGAGGCAAAGAGGGAAAAGCAGAGAATCATCGCAGATGCCCGTCTTAAAGCCAAGAGAAAAAAGATGTCCATGCAAGAACAACTGATGGAGGAAAGTTTTGATCAGACAAGCAAATACCTGCAGGAACTCTTCTCTAAAGGAAAAGATGCGGAATATAATTACGATACTATCATTACCAACTTCATTAAAGAGGCAGCAGAAATCATCGGAGATCCCTCTCTCAAGCTCTCTTTTAATGAAAGGGACAAGAAGAGATTTCAACCGCTCCTGCCCCAGATAAATGAAAAGGTCACTCAGGCTCTGGGCAAAAAGGTAATGCTTACTATTTTAGATAAGACCATCTCTTCGCTTGGTGGGGTAAGTGTCAAGACTGAGGACGGCACGGTGGGAGTGGATAACACTATTGAATCCAGAATGAGCCGTTTCAACGAAGGATTAAAGACCGAAGCAACCAAGATTCTCTTTTAAAAGTTAATTATGACTGTTGATCCTCAATTTCTGATTATTATTATCGGGACAGTTTTGATCCTCTCTCTGCCCCTTCTCATTTTTCTTACCAAAACGGTACAGAACATCACCCCTTATCTTTATATGAATGCTCGACTAAAGGCAAAAGAGGGAAGACTGATCACCCAGGCACAATTGGAAGAGATGGTTACCTCCCCCTCCCTTGCAGAGATTTCTTCTATCCTTGAAGCAACACCTTACGGGAGTGAGATGCAGGGCCTTATGATTAATGATGCTGAGACACTGGAGGAGGTACTGCAAAAACATCGAGCCACCCTCTACCATGAAATTATGGGGATGATGCCAAAAAAAATAGAGGATGTCTTCTCTTATTTAAATCAGGAACTGGAAGTGAACACCATTAAATCTATCCTCAGGGACATTCACGCACAAAAGTCACCAGAACAGACAGCCCTGCAACCTACCTCAACCGGAGAATTGCAGGAGGAAACACTAAAAAGGATGTCTGAATCACGCACCGTTACTGAATTGGTCCCCCTTCTGGAGGGAACCTCATACGAACCCCTTATAGGGGCACTACCTGCCTATGAACAATCAAAAAAGCTCAACCTGTTTGAATCGCTCCTTGACAAAATCATTCCCCAGAACACCTGGAGGGTAATTTCCTCAAGGGGAGATGAATTATCATTGATTCAAGATTACTTTGCCACCAAGATTGACCTCCTAAACCTGAAGGTGCTGCTGAGGGGAAAGAGAGACCGTCTGGGCTGGGATGAGATTGAACATTTCCTGCTTCCCCAAGGAAATATCTTCGACCAGGCCAAGACAAGATACGGTGAAGAGGAAGATATTCGAGGATTAATCACCAGCCTGGAAGCGACACCCTTTTACCACCCTTTAATGGAGGTCCTTCCTGAATATGAAAAAACCCGTTCCCTACTACCTTTAGAAAAGGCGCTGGATGAATATCTTTTAAAAACGGGCTGGGATATTTCCTTGAAACACCCCTATGGCATTGGTCCCATTATGGGTTTTTTCTCCTTAAAGGAAGCCGAGATGAAAAACGTAAGGGCCATAGCTGTAGCAAAAGAAGCTAACATGGAACATGATGAAATAAGATCACTAATGGTGACGACTTCGTAAAAAGTCCATTTGCTGCGTTGCGCTTCGTCTTTAGTCATTCGACGTACCTTTATGTACGCCTCAGTCCTAAAGATTTACGCGCCTTGCATCTGGAGCTTTTTACTGTATCGTCTAAATAAGAGTTTATACGAATTTATCAATGGTGAGTGTCTGATATGGAACTTGTAGTTATCGGCGATGAAGATACCAGGACGGGCTTTAAGCTTGCTGGGGTTACCCGTACTTACCCTGGAGATAACGTAAAGGCTCATTTAGAGGAACTACTTCAGGACAGTACCATTGGCATTATAATGATTAATGAAAAGTTCGCCGAAGAAAACAGAGAAGTTTTAAGTCGTGCCAAGAAAGAGAAAAAAAGGTTAACTCCCATCATCGTAGAGATACCCGATAACACAGGTCCGATAAAAAGGGGGATCGACCCCTTACAGGAACTTATCAGGAGGGCTCTTGGGGCCCAAATAGAAGAGGAGGAATAGATCTTGAAAGAATTTAAAAATGGAATCATAAAAAGCATCGCAGGTCCCCTGGTAATTGCAGAACAGATATCAGGATGTGAAATGTATGAAGTGGTGAGGGTTGGCGAAGAGGGTTTGATGGGAGAAACCATCAAACTTATAGGAGATCTCGCCTACATCCAGGTTTATGAGGACACTACCGGACTGAAACCCGGAGAAGAGGTGGTGCGCACAGGGATGCCTCTCTCTGTGGAACTGGGTCCTGGAATCATGGGCAACTTCTATGATGGTATCCAAAGACCGCTGCAGAACATTAAGGACCAAGCAGGTGATTTCATCACCCGGGGTATCTCGGTACCGGGATTAGATCCAGAGAAAAAGTGGGATTTCACCCCCACAGTGGAAAAAGGAGCGGGACTGGTTGAAGGAGACATTATTGGTACGGTTCCTGAATCCAAGGTAATCACTCATAAAGTAATGCTTCCCCCTGGTGTCAACGGAAAGGTGCTGGAGATTAATAAAGGCAATTTCACCGTCAACGATACGGTTGCGGTTATTGAAACCGTGGACGGAAAAGTTGAAGTGAAAATGAGGCAGGAGTGGCCGGTGAGAATCGGCAGACCCGTTAAGGAAAAGCTTCCCCCAGAGGTACCCCTTCTTACCGGGCAGAGAATCTATGATACCTTCTTCCCAGTTGCCAAAGGTGGAAGCGCCGCTATTCCCGGGGGCTTTGGAACCGGTAAAACGGTAAGCCAGCACCAACTGGCCAAATGGGCTAACTCCCAAATCGTGGTATATGTCGGTTGTGGGGAGAGGGGAAACGAAATGACAGAGGTGCTTGATACCTTCCCCGAACTCGATGATCCTACCACAGGAGAAAAGTTGATGGAAAGGTCAACCCTGATTGCCAATACCTCTAATATGCCTGTTGCAGCACGAGAAGCCTCCATCTATACCGGGGTAACCATTGCAGAATATTACAGGGATATGGGATACGACGTTGCCCTTATGGCAGATTCCACCTCAAGATGGGCAGAAGCCTTAAGGGAAATCTCCGGCAGATTGGAGGAGATGCCGGGAGAAGAAGGGTATCCTGCCTATCTCGCAACCAGGCTATCCGCCTTTTACGAACGGGCAGGAAGAGTAGTAACCTTTGGCAAGGAAGAGAGATTGGGTTCGGTAACCCTGGTTGGTGCGGTATCACCTCCCGGCGGAGATCTCTCAGAACCTGTTTCCCAGAATACCCTGCGGGTGGTAGGGGCTTTCTGGGCACTCGATTCCAGTCTCGCTGACAGGAGACACTTCCCAGCTATCAACTGGTTGAGAAGCTACTCACTTTATCTAGCACCCACTCACGAGTGGTATAATGAAAATGCCTCAGAAGAGTTTCGTAAACTCCGCGCCCAGGCCCTCGCTACTCTTCAAACCGAGGCAGAGCTTCAAGAGATCGTTCAGCTCATCGGCCCGGATGCGCTACCTGAAAGAGAAAGGGCACTGCTTGAGATCGCCCGGATGATAAGGGAAGATTTCCTACAGCAACACGCATACCATGAAGTGGACAGTTACTGCTCTTTAGAAAAACAGTTGCTTATGCTCAAGGTTATCTCCCTCTTCCACAAGAAGGCCCTCGAGGTCATCGACCTGGGAGTCGGTGCCGATAAAATCGTTGCCCTACCGGTAAAAGACGAAATCGCCCGCATGAAATATGTGGCGGGTGATCAATTTAAGCAAAAACATGAGGAACTAGAAAAAAACATAAATGAGCAATTTGATTCATTGAGGGAGTAGCCATGGCAATAGATATTAAGACAAAAGAATACAAAACGGTGAGAGAAGTAGCTGGCCCCCTTCTGATGGTAGAGGGTGTGGAAGGGGTTGCCTTTGGAGAGGTGGTCAGGATCAAGACCCCTCGGGGTGAAAACCGTCTGGGTCAGGTACTGGAATCTAGCAAAGATATTGCTATTATTCAGGTGTTTGAGGGAACCCGGGGTATTGACACCTCAGAAACCAGTGTACGTTTTACCGGTGAAATCATGCGCATCGCGGTATCCCGTGAGATGGTGGGAAGATTTTTTGACGGCCTGGGAAGACCCATAGATGGAGGACCAGAAATCATCTCGGATACCAAGCTTTCCATCACCGGGGCACCGATTAACCCAACCGCCAGAGCCTATCCCAACGAATTCATTCAAACGGGCATTTCTACCATTGATGGCATGAACACCCTGGTGAGAGGACAGAAGCTGCCTATCTTCTCCGGATCCGGTATGTCCCATAATGAGCTGGCAGCCCAAATCGCCAGGCAGGCCAGGGTCTTAACCTCGGAAGAATCTTTTTCTGTTGTCTTTGCTGCCATGGGAATCACCCACGAAGAATCTGCCTTTTTTATCAAAGACTTCGAGCGTACCGGAGCCATTGAGCGCATCGTAGCCTTCATCAATCTGGCTGACGACCCGGCGATTGAACGCATCATTACTCCCAGAATGGCGCTGACCGCTGCAGAATATCTCGCCTTTGAATGCGACATGCACGTGCTGGTCATCTTAACCGATATGACCAATTACTGTGAGGCATTAAGAGAAATAGCTGCCGCACGGGAGGAGGTGCCCGGCAGAAGGGGATATCCGGGATATATGTACACAGACCTCTCTACCAATTACGAGAGGGCAGGAAGAATCAGGGGGAAGAACGGATCGATCACCCAGATCCCTATCCTCTCCATGCCCGATGATGACATTACCCATCCCATCCCTGACCTTACCGGATATATCACTGAAGGGCAGTTCGTGTTAACCAGGGAGCTCCACAACAAGGGTATCTACCCGTCGGTGGACGTGTTACCCAGCCTCTCTCGTCTGATGAACGAGGGTATCGGTGAAGGACGCACCCGTCCCGACCACCTGGGTGTGTCTGACCAATGCTACTCTGCATATGCCGAAGGAAGAGATATCAGAAACTTAGTGGCAGTGGTGGGAGAAGAGGCACTCACCGAGAGAGATAAGCTCTTTCTGGAATTTGCAGACAAGTTTGAAAAAGAATTTGTTACTCAGAGTTCTGATGAGAATAGAACCATTGAGGAAACCCTGGATTTAGGATGGAAACTTCTCTCCATCCTGCCTGAGGGAGAGCTTAAGAGAATCGACGAGAAATATATCAAGCAATACCATCCCAAGCATCGAGGCAAGTAAATTTCCGGAGAATAGCTGATGGCTGAAATGATCGAGGGTATTAAACCCACCCGCATGGAGCTTTTAAAGCTCAGGAAAAGGGTTCTCCTGGCTGAAAAGGGGTATAAGCTTCTCAAAGAAAAAAGGGATGCCCTTATTTCAGAATTTCTGCTTATTATTAAGGAAGTGCGCAAGTGCCGGAGAAAAATGGAAAGGGAACTCGCTTCATCTTTTAAAACCCTCACAGCAGCCAAGGCACTGATCGGTACAAGAACAGTCAAACAAATCTCTCACATAACAGATCAGAATATCAGCTTAGACCTTAAAACCCGAAACATCATGGGGGTAACGGTTCCGGTAATTAATATTCCAGAGACCAAACGAAAGATGACGGAAAGGGGCTATGGACTCTTTGATACTTCAACCCAGCTTGATGAAGCTGCATACAATTTTGAAAAGGCCATACAGGCTGTTGTCCAACTTGCCGAGATTGAAGAAACGGTAAAACGGTTAGCACTGGAAGTAGAAAAGACCAAGAGGCGCGTTAACGCTTTAGAATACATAGTTATCCCCCGATTGAAAGTAACCGCAAAGTATATCCAGATGCACCTGGATGAAATGGCGCGAGACAGCTTTCTACGGCTCAAAAAGATAAAGGCAGTGCTAGATAGGAAGGCAGAACAGAAAAGTGCCTGATGACCCCCTCACAAAACTGCTTAAAAATGAAGATGTCCGGGCAAAACTCTTTTTAATCGCATGGATCGCCCAATTCTGTGCGATAGCAGGACTATTCATCGGAATCCTCTTCTTCATCCTGATTGCTTTAAAAATCCTCTAACGATTATACTACAAGTGTTCAGGAAACAGGGTTCAGGGGAAAAAGTAACTGATAACTGTCCTTTGAATTTTTTCAATCCTGCACTACGTACCCCGTCTTATGAGCAACACCTTTCAAAAAAAACCGTTCTCGGGAAAATAATCACCTAGAGCAGCATTGGTATCCAAATCGGATTCACCATTGGAATAGGAATTATTAGTGGGATATATCTTGATCGATGGTTGAATACAAGGACATGGCTCACTATACTTGGCCTCCTGATAGGAGTGGTCTCTGGCTTCACCAGGCCCTATCAGATAGGAAAAGAGTTTGGAAATAACCACCACAGAGAGCATTGAGAATGCAGAGAATCAAAGCAAACAATAGTAATAGCTTTCAGGATACTACTTTCAAATTTAATTGCGTATGACGATGTACTATACATGTTCTACAAACAGATTAAGACACCCTAACTCTAAGGTTTTTTCTCTTTTTATTTATCTCCGCGGCCTCTGCGCACTCTGCGGTGAATAAATAATCTCCTCTTCCACTACCCCCCCTTCACATATTTTAAAAGCCTTCAATTGGGGATTATTAAAATCCAAAAGGGAAATGATAAAAAAGGCTGTGTCCGGATAAAAAGCATGTTGTATGTCCAGCCCTGAAGGATAGCTGGGATGGTGAGGATGTGAGTGGTAAACACCCAGAAGTTTCATTGACAACCTGTCAATCTCTTCAAAGGCTTCCACCTGCTCTAAAGGATCAAGTTCATATTCATCAATACTCTTGGC
>JAZFSJ010000187.1:0-4371 GCA_036446115.1 Thermodesulfobacteriota bacterium
CCTCCAAAATAAAGTTCTCCTCTGATCCCTTTGAGGCCTGCCAGGATGCAGACATCATCAATACCGATACCTGGGTAAGTATGGGACAGGAGGATGAGCATCAAAAGAGACGGGAGGCCTTTAAAAACTATCAGCTAAATAGTTACCTGCTCAAGGTGGCAAAGGAGGATGTGCTGGTTATGCATTGTTTGCCTGCCCACCGGGGATGTGAAATTACTGATGAAGTAGCTGATGGTAAGCACTCTATCATCTTCGATCAGGCGGAAAATCGTCTGCATATGCAGAAGGCTATCTTGGAAATGCTCCTTACTTAAAAACAAGAGGGAAGATATATGAAGAAGATAAAAAAAGTAGTCCTGGCTTATTCCGGTGGTTTAGATACTTCCGTCATCCCTCGGTGGTTGATAGAGACCTACGGATGTGAGGTAATCGCCTTCTGCGCTGATCTAGGGCAGGATGAACCGTCTCACGATCTTAAGAAAAGGGCACTTAAAAGTGGCATCAGTAAAGTATATGTGAAGGATCTCAGAGAGGAATTTGTAAGAGATTTTGTCTTTCCTCTCTTGCGGGCCAATGCTGTCTACGAAGGAACGTATCTTTTAGGAACGGCCATTGCACGACCCCTTATTGCCAAATGGCAGATCTCAGTTGCCCGCAAAGAAAAGGCCGACGCCGTTTCCCATGGGGCAACCGGTAAAGGAAATGACCAGGTTCGTTTTGAACTTACCTACCTTGCCCTAAATCCCAAGATAAAGATCATTGCCCCCTGGAGACTCTGGCATCTCAACTCCAGACAGTCTCTTATAGCCTATGCTAAAAAACATAAGCTCCCTATAAAGGTAAGTGCAAAAAAGCCCTATAGTATCGATCGCAATCTCCTGCACGTAAGTTTTGAGGGAGGTATACTTGAAGATCCTTGGCAGGAGCCAAAGCAGGATATGTTTATACTCACGCACTCTCCCGAAAAGGCTCCAGGAAAACCCACTTATCTGGAAATCAGCTATAAGCAGGGAAATCCGATAGCCATTAACAAAAAGCCCCTCTCTCCGGTCACGCTTCTAGAGAAACTCAACAAGTTAGGTGGAGTGAACGGCATTGGTCGAGTTGATATGGTGGAAAACCGTTATGTGGGGATAAAATCCCGCGGTGTTTACGAAACGCCCGGAGGGACTATCCTTCACATAGCTCATCGGGCAATGGAATCGATCACCCTGGATCGTGAGGTAATGCACCTTAAAGATAGCTTGATCACCAAATATGCAGAATTGGTGTACTATGGTTACTGGTTCTCTCCTGAAAGGGAAATTTTGCAACTGACCATCGATGAAACCCAGAAAAATGTCACTGGTACCGTCCGTTTAAAGCTTTACAAAGGAAACTGTATAGTAGTTGGAAGAAAATCACCCAACCCTCTCTACCACCCGGACTATGCCACGTTCGAAGAAGATACAGTGTACGACCAGAAACTGGCTGACGGTTTTATTCAACTAAACGCCCTTCGCCTTAAGATCAGAAAACTGTCGAAAAGCAAAAAGTAATTGTACGGACAAGATGTGATTATCCGCTTTTATGAAGGACTTAAGAAGGATCAGTGAAGTCACGGCAATTTTTCAAAACGATTTTTTTTTATATTCTCTGCGCAGTCACATTCCTCAGTTGTGGCAAGAAAGATGAGCCGAGTGCGCCTGTCACTATAGCCCCTGCGAAGATTAAAGACCTTACCGCACTCCCCCAAGGAAAGGTTATAACCTTAAGCTGGAGCATACCCAGAAAAAATACATACGGTTCAGAGCTGTCCAACCTAAAGGGGTTTAAGATACTGAGAAGTGAGAAAGACTTTAAAGACAGTTGCATTGAATGTCCAAAACGATTTGTAATCCTCTACGATATAGATTATAAGACCTACACGATGAGCAAACCACAAGCCACCAGGATTAACTATAGCGACAGGTACCTTCAGTTTAAAAAGATATATACTTATAAGGTAGTAAGCTATACCTCTGCCAACCAGCCAAGTCCTGGCTCTAACGCTCAAGAGGTCTTCTGGGATCTTCCCAGCCTGCCACCAAAGAACTGTCAGGCAGAACTTAAGGAGCAATCGGTCGTTCTAATTTGGGAAGGACCTCCTGCCCTGGAAGATGGATCACCTTTAGAAGGACTTGCAGGATACAACCTTTATCGAAGGCTCCCCGGTGAAAACTATCCTCTCACCCCCATCAACAGTGAGCTTATTACTACTCTCGCCTGTCGAGACAAGGGTATTGAAATGGACAGGGACTACTGTTATACACTGAGAGCAGTAAGGAAGATCAAAGACACCTTCATCGAGAGTGAGGGATGCGAAGAGGTTACCATTACTACTACAGACCACACCCCTCCCGATGCTCCCACAAGACTGATTGCAATACCAACCCAAAGGGGAATATTACTCAAGTGGAATGAGAATAAGGAATCAGACCTTAAGGGATATATCCTCTACCGTAGATTAGAGGGAGAGACCGATCTTAAAAGATTACTTACTACCCTTTTAGCCAGATCGAGTTATCTGGATAGATCAGCAACAAAAGAAAAAACCTATACCTATGCGGTGACAGCCATTGATGATGCAACTTACCCAAATGAAAGTGAATTTTCTGAAGAAGTAACCCTTGAGTACCATTATTAAAAGGAATGTTATGCACGATTTTCACTACCATCAAAACGAGCTCTACTGTGAAGAAGTGCCCATAAGAAGGATTGCAGATGAGGTAGGAACCCCTTTCTATCTTTACAGTCTCCATACCTTGGAAAACCACTTCAAGGTGTTTGACTCTGCTTTTGATGGGATAGACCATCTCACCTGTTTCTCAGTAAAGGCCGCATCAAGTCTTGCAATCCTTAAAATCTTTATCAACTTGGGTGGAGGGACAGATATTGTTTCAGGAGGCGAACTCTTTCGCGCACTCAACGCAAATATAGAGCCAAGTAAAGTAGTCTTCTCCGGAGTAGGAAAGCAGATTAAAGAACTAGAGTATGCACTTAAAACCGATATTTTAATGTTTAATGTAGAATCCCCTTCAGAATTAACTACCCTCAATCAGGTAGCCGGTAGACTTGGTAAAAAGGCAAAGATCGCCTTAAGGGTAAACCCCCATATCGACCCAAAAACACACCCGTACATCTCTACCGGCCTAAGGAAAAACAAATTTGGAATAGAGGCTACGCAAGCGATCGAAAACTACCGAGAAGCAAAAAAATTAGAGCACTTAGAGATTATTGGTGTTGACTGCCACATTGGCTCACAGATAACTGAACTTAATCCCTTTGTGGAAGCCTTAAGAAAAGTAAAAGAACTGGTACTCTTATTAAGGAAAGAGAACATAGAAATCAAGTATATTGATCTCGGTGGTGGGCTGGGTATTACCTACCAACAAGAAGCACCACCACATCCCCGGGAATATGCCACGGTACTTATCGAAGAAATGAAGGATTTAAACTGCACCCTGATTCTGGAGCCCGGCAGAGTGATTGTAGGTAATGCAGGAATTCTCGTCAGCAAAGTTCTCTACCTCAAACAGGGGACTGAAAAGTCCTTTGTGATTGTGGACGCTGCCATGAATGACCTGATTCGCCCCAGCCTCTATGCTGCCTTCCAGGCAATACAGCCTGTGGTTAAAAATGATGGAGATGAAATGGTCGTAGACATTGTGGGACCCATCTGTGAATCAGGTGACTTTCTCGCTCAAGACAGAAAAATTTCCCGTCTAAAACCAAACGACCTCATCGCCGTAATGAGTGCCGGGGCTTACGGGTTTACCATGTCTTCCAACTACAATTCCCGACCCCGCGTTCCAGAGGTCCTGGTAGGAGGAAAGGAATTCTACGTGATTAGAGAACGAGAGAGTTACCAAGACCTGATTAGGGGAGAAAAAATTCCGGAGTTTTTAAACCAATGAAGCTAATTCCTTTTACCAAAATGAGTGCGGCTGGTAATGATTTTATTATCATCGATAACCGCCAGGATATCCTCGCGTCTAAAAGGGCTGATGAGTGCGCACAAAAGGTATGCAGACGAAAACTCTCAGCCGGTGCAGATGGATTAATCCTCATAGAAGACTCTAAAAAGGCAGATTTCAAATGGAGATTTTATAATGCCGACGGAAGCGAGGCGGAAATGTGCGGCAATGGTGGTAGGTGCGTAGCCAGGCTAGCCCATCTCAAGGGAATCGCCCCTTCTGCGCTTACTTTTGAGACCTTGGCCGGAATCATCAAAGCAGAGGTCCTGGGTGAAAGGGTAAAGCTTGAGCTTCCTCTCCCTTACAATCTAACCCGTGAGGTCACGCTTAATTTGGATGGAGCAGACTATCTCGTTGACTCCATTACCGTTGGTGT
>JAZFSJ010000188.1:0-5786 GCA_036446115.1 Thermodesulfobacteriota bacterium
TTCAGTTTCTGGAATCTGCTTGACAATTGCATGTTAATACCCTACTATCCATCAATTAAGTGGTGAATTAACGCGTGGTTATAACACAAAAGGAGCAAAGGATAAAGTGGTGGAAAAGTCTATTGGCATTTTCGACTCTGGCATTGGAGGTCTGACCGTAGTAAAGGAGATTGCCAAGCTATTGCCCTCAGAAAATACTAATTATTTGGGTGATACAGCCAGGGTCCCCTATGGAACAAAATCTGCCGAGACCATAACAAGATATGCTTTTGAGGATGCGCATTTTTTATTAAATCGTGGTGTAAAACTATTGGTTGTTGCCTGTAATACTGCATCGTCAGTATGTACTTCATTTTTAAAAGAGAAACTTGATATACCCATTGTGGAAGTTATCGGACCGGGTGCAAAAAAGGCAGCAGCCTCAACCAGGAAGGGTAAGGTGGGTGTCATTGGTACAGAGGCAACCATAAGGACTGGCGCCTACACCTCCCAGATCAAAAGTATTAATCCAGATATTGATGTAATGAGCAAACCATGTCCACTTTTTGTCCCACTGGCCGAAGAAACATGGAACGATGGAAGGGATGAATCATATCTCTTTCAATTAAAAGCCCTTGCAGCTGAACGATATTTAACAGAGTTCAAGGAAAAAGGTATAGATACCCTGGTTCTTGGTTGTACCCACTATCCTTTATTGAAGAATACGATTGAAGCCTTTATGGGAGAGAAGGTAACACTGATTGATTCAGCGGAAGAGACAGCAAAAGAAGTGCTACGAGTAATTAATGAAATGAAGCTAAACAACCCATCTGACATTAAGGGGGAGCATAAATATTTTGTTACTGATGCACCTGATCGCTTCACAAAATTAGGCACAAGATTTTTAGACGCTCAATTGGAAGAGGTACAACAAATAGAAGTTAAATCCTTGTAAACCTTATAAGAAATGGCTAAAAAATCTTCCAAAGGTAAAAGTCCTAAAGGAAAAACAAAAAAGAAAAGCAAAAAAAGGGTATCCTGGTGGAAGATATTTTTCGTCCTTACTATCCTTTGTGCAGGAATCTTTTACTTTTTTCCAAAATACGGCATTTTAAATGTTTTAAAAGGAAAGTTCGAACAATTTCTTCCAAAGCGTGATATGGAGGTTAATCTCTATTTTGTAGATCCCGATTCAGAGTACCTGTCAGCTGAAAGAAGAATAATATCGAAACCCTTTACTCAAAAACAGAGAATTACTCAAACTGTTAAAGAGCTTATTTCAGGGCCACGAGGAAATTTAATTAGGACTACACCAACACAAACTATTCTAAAAAATGTGCTTATTGATAACAACAAAGTAGTCTGGCTGGACTTTAGTGCGCATTTGTCTAAGGACCATCCGGGTGGAAGTTCAGCGGAAATCACCACTGTGTATTCAATTGTTAATACTATTTTGTTAAATTATAAGGAAATAGCAAAGGTGAGAATCTTAATCGATGGCAATGCGATAGAGACATTGGCCGGTCATATTGACTGCAGCAGGGCTTTGGTTGCTGACAGGGAATTGATAAAGTAGGATAAGATGGCAAACAAAAGTAAACTATCTCACATCAGGAACATTGGTATTATTGCTCACATTGATGCGGGTAAAACAACAGTTACTGAACGAATGCTGTACTACACGGGACGCACCTACAAGATTGGGGAAGTTCACGATGGTGAAGCTACTATGGACTGGATGCATCAGGAACAGGAAAGAGGCATTACCATTACCTCCGCGGTGACTACCTTTAATTGCCTTCAACATGAGGTTCATTTAATTGATACCCCCGGTCATGTAGACTTTACTATAGAGGTTGAAAGGTCTTTGAGAATATTAGACGGGGCAGTGGTTATCTTCAGTGGGGTTGAGGGGGTGGAACCACAATCGGAAACCGTCTGGCATCAGGCGGATAAATACAAGGTGCCACGTATTGCATTTGTTAATAAGATGGATCGTACGGGGGCAGATTATTTTAATGTCATGGATATGATGGTGGAAAAACTGGGTGCCCGTCCCGTTGCAATTAATCTACCCTGGGGAAGCGAGGAAAAATTTAAGGGAATCATAGACTTAATAAGTAAAAAGGCAATGCTTTGGGGTGAGGATTCACTGGGCGATATCTTTGAGGAAGTCGATATACCCCAGGAAATGGAAGAGATTGTTAAAGAACGACGTCACCTGCTTCTCGAAGCGATAGTAGAGAAAGATGATGATATTATGGAGAAGTATTTATCGGGTGATGATCTTTCAGAAAAAGAAATAAAGACTGTCTTGAGGAGAGCAACTCTGGATATGAGCATAGTTCCCGTTCTATCTGGTGCAGGATTAAGAAATAAAGGAATCCAGCCGCTCATACATGCAATCGTTGACTACCTGCCTTCTCCTGATGAGGTCCCATCCATTGAAGGAATAAATCCGGAGACAAAGCAGAAAGAATCCCGCAAAAGCAGTTATGACGAACCGTTTTCTGCCCTCGCTTTTAAAGTCATTATGGATGAAGGGAGGAAGCTGACTTATTTTCGTGTCTATTCGGGCACCTTAAAACCTGGTCAGGCAGTATTTAATACCGGCAAGCAGAAAAAAGAAAAGGTTGCCCGTATATTTAAGATGCATGCGAATAAGAAAGAGAGAATCCCGGAGGTCAGAGCAGGAGATATTGTGGCAGCAGCGGGCTTGAGAGAAACTACAACCGGAGATACACTGTGTGAAGAAGAGCATCCTATCATTCTGGAGTCTATCGAATTCTATAAACCCGTGATGTTTATTGCAGTTGAGCCTAAAGCAACCTCTGATCAGGAAAAACTGGCATTTTCGCTGGATAAGTTTGCCGAAGAAGATCCAACCTTGAAAGTAAGGTTTGATGATGATTCTGGTCAGACTATAGTCTCCGGTATGGGAGAATTGCACCTGGAAGTGCAGATAACCCGCTTAAAGGAAGATTATAATGTTCCTGTAAAAGTAGGAAAACCCCAGGTGGTTTACAGAGAATCAATTTCAGAATCTGTAGTATCAGAGGGTAAATTTGAGAAAGAGATTAGTGGCGAAAATCATTTTGGACATGTTATCTTAAAGCTAGAACCATTGCCGAGAGGAGGGGGAATAGACTTTCTTAACGCCATTAAGGAAGAACCCGTAATACCACCCGAATATATTAAGGAGATTGAGGAAGGCGCTAGAGAATCAACTTTAGGTGGAGTCCTGGCAGGCTACCCACTCGTAGATATCAAAATAACTCTTGTTGATGGTGCATACAGGGAAGGTGTGTCTTCTCCCCTTGCTTATAAGATTGCAGCTTCTACCGCACTAAGAGAAGGTTGCCTAAAGGCAAAGCCTGTTCAGTTAGAACCCATCATGTCTATTGAGATTATTGCCCCTAATGATTTTGTGGGTGAGGTCATAGGTGACCTTAATGCCAGAGGTGGAAAGGTCGAGATGATCAATGCAAAAGGAACGATAAGTATAATTGATGCGCACGCGCCGCTTAAGCGTATGTTCGGTTACACTACCAGCTTAAGATCTGTTACCCAGGGTAGGGGGATCTTTTCAATGCACTTTTCACATTATGATAAGACGAGCGATTAAACCTCACTGTAGAATTGGAAGCGCCCGGTCACAAAAACTCAAATCTTCAAACAAAATAACAGGGGATTAAAATGGAGAAAATGATAGGTTATTGTGGAGTCGACTGCTCAAAGTGCGCACCCTTCATTGCAAAGAAGAAAAACGATGATGAGCTTAGAAGAAAATATGCTGAAGAACAGTCAAGTTTTTTCGAAATGACAATCCCGCCAGAAAGCATAAACTGTGATGGCTGTCTAGTTGAAGGTGAGCATCTTGGCTACTGTAGTGCCTGTGAAATAAGAAGATGCTGTAGCGAAAAAAACTTAGAGAATTGCGCCTATTGCGATGAGTATGTCTGTGGTGAGCTTGAAAAAGTATACACTGTTATGTGCGAAGTATTTGGAAAATCCATCAATAATGTGGCAGAGGCAAAGATTAACCTGGATGAAATAAGAAAGAACAGATAGACCGTATTTTGTTTTAGTATCCTATTTAAAAGTTTATTCGTAATTGATAGGATCTTCCACACCCGCCTCTTTAAAACCTTTCAATCGTAAAACGCAGCTTTCACACCTACCACATGCGCCAGTGTTACTTTTATAGCAGGACCAGGTGAGATGAAGCGGCGCCTTTAGCTCTATTCCTTTACGTACAATATCCTTTTTTCTTAGATTGATGAGCGGGGTTTCAATGAGGATGCTGGTGTCCGGCTTCGTACCCTCTTTAATAAGCTCATTAAAAGCCCTAAAATAGACTGGCCGACAATCGGGATAACCCGAGCTGTCCTGCTCAACGGCCCCGATGAAGATTTTCTCTGCGCCAATCACCTCTGCCCAGGAGGTAGCAATCGAGAGTATGTGGGTGTTTCTAAAGGGTACGTAGGTTGAAGGAATCTTGGCAGGATCGGGTTGTTTTAATTGCTCAATTTCCATCCTTTGATCGGTTAAACTTGACCCCCCAATCTCTTTCAGGTACCTTATATCTGCAACCAGGCGTTTCTTGACCTTATAGCAATCAGCTATCTCATTAAAGGCCTTAAGCTCCCTTTCTTCGGTCCTCTGTCCGTAATTGACGTGGAGAAAGGCCATTTCATACCCTTTATTTGCGATAGCGGCTGTTACACAGCTATCCATACCTCCGCTGACCAGTACTATGGATAGATTCTTATTCATAGATAATATTTCGTGACAAATAGTCTGCATTAGGTTATAGTATATTATATATTAATGCAAATTCCCCTTAATATCAAATGTTAAAAGAAAGGAGAAACAAGGATGAGAGAAAAAGTAGAGGCAATAATCGACAAGATAAGACCTACCTTACAGGCAGATGGTGGCAATATCGAACTGGTAGATGTAATTGACGGTATTGTTAAAGTTCGGTTAATGGGAGCCTGTGCAGGCTGTCAGGGCGCTCAGATGACCTTAAAGATGGGGGTTGAAAGGGCGCTCAAGGAAGAGATCCCGGAAGTAGTAGCCGTTGAAGCTGTGCAGTAAAGTCTCATATGTAACCATTATAAATGATAACCCTGCTTTATTTAAGTGGGGTTATATTTTATATATATGATAGTTATAGTTATTTATTAAAGTATTGCTTTAATATATCTTCATGGTCAAAAGCAAGTGGAAGAGGGAGGTTATCTTTTGTGAAAATACCAATATCTTTTGCATCATCCTGCGCAACAGGTTTCCCTTTTGCCGTTGCGATAAAGACGGTTGATATGGTGTGCTTCCTTGCATCTCTTTTTGGTTCGGAATAGGTGTGGAATTGAGATATTAAAGTGACATCAAGTGAGGTTTCTTCTTTTGCCTCCCTTACAGCCGCCTGCTCTAAAGACTCACCATAATCGACAAACCCGCCGGGCAGTGCCCAGCCAAAAGGCGGATTTTTCCGTTCAATTAAAATTATCCCGCCACCCTCCATTTCTATGATGAGATCAACGGTAGGGTGGGGATGGAGATACTTTTCAATCGTCTTTCCACAGTGAGGACATTTTTTAAGTTCAGGTTTTTTGTTCATAACGCATAAATTGTAATTGATTTTTTTTATTTAACCTCATTCTGATATCATAAATCAATAAAATTAAAAATAAAAATTTGATTGGCGCAAAGAAATTATTTCTACGTCATCTCACTATAGAAGAAACAATTCCATTCACTAGAATTTCATGGTTAGTTTAAAATGAATAGACTACATACTCCCA
>JAZFSJ010000189.1:0-3453 GCA_036446115.1 Thermodesulfobacteriota bacterium
GACTTTAATACATACTTATATTCTTCGATGGCCTTTAAAGTGTACCCTTGTTTCTGGTGGTTAACTCCCAGATTAAAATGATCAATTGCGTCCTTGCCGGGCAAATGCCCCTCTGTAGAAACTGTAATTGATGGCGCTTCAGTTTTTTCTGGAATTAACACCCCTTTACTCGCTATCAAATTTTCTTCTATGACAGGAATCACCTCTGAATCATCAACATCTAAGACTTTTTCCAATTCATGTATCTCTGGAGCAGCGTAAATTTCACTCACATTGCAACTAAGATGGAAAGCGCCCACAATCAATACGGCAGCACACACAGCCCTGACAGATTGCCTAATAGATAACTTTGGTAAAAGCATCATTAAACCGGCGAAGAACAATAGAGACTTCTTTAATTCCCCAGTCTTCCTTAGGTATAATATGATAATCTGCGGCATAATTATCTCCTAAAAAAATTTAATATATCCTTTAAACAATACTATCAAGAATAAATCCGAAATCTGGTATTCAGACCTTCTCATACTTATTTTGACTTTCCGATTGGCGCAATTTCATTAAATAAGGTAGTAGCTCCTGACTTGAACTCCGGGCAAGAAACCTTCCCTGCCTACCGGCAGGCAGGCGCTACGATCGGCTATTATATGGTGACATTTATTAAAATGCTTAATTCAATTCCTTATTCGACTCACCACTCCTTGCACCTTACAGAGAAAATAGTTTGCTCAGCATCTTGTATTTTTCCCTGGCATTACCAAAGTCTTTAGCCCTGGGGCCTACTATAGTAGGGGAAATAAGTATAACAAGCTCCGATTTCCGTGTATTTATTATTTCTCTGCGAAAGAGCTTTTTAATGTAAGGAATATCCCCCAAAATAGGGAACTTAGAGATATTTTTCTGAACATCATCCGCCATCAAACCTGCTATAAGAACAGTCTCACCCTCCTTAATGGTAGCTACAGTCTCTGCCTCACGGGTGTTTATAACAGGCTTACTTGCTAAGACTTGTGAGGAGGTAACCACACCAGCATCAGTTACAGTACTAGAAGTAACACTCTTGGTTTCAGATAAGGAGGATACACTTGGATGTATGTCCATGGTAATCATTCCCTCTGAGTCCACATGCGGTGTTACATCCAAAAATACGCCATAGGTAAAGGGCTCAGCGGTTGTAGAAGAAATTGGATCTCCACCTCCTCCAGCACTTTGAGTGGACTGAAATATTACGTCCTCTGTCACACTGCGGATTATGGCCTTTTGACCATTCAGGGTGGAAACCTGTGGGGAAGAAAGCACGATAACCTCTCCATATACCTCCATTGCCTTAATGGTGGCGGTCAAATTTGCGCGGTTGATTATACCCGTAACCGGACTAGCAAAAGTGGAAAAAGCATTCAAGGCAGTGGCGGAAGGAGCAAAGCTCTGTGCGACCGACCCAGGATTTCCATTGCCTCCAAACAGGTTAGTACCTTTTAACACAGCAGTCCAATCTATGCCAAAGTCAGACCCTTCTGTAAGTTTTATTTCCAGTATCTTCGCCTTGATGAGTATCTGTTTTTTTGTCTCTCTTTTAAAAACATCTATAAAGGACGCTATTTCCTTCATGTTTGAACGGTAGTCCGTAACTGATATGCGGCCAATTCTCTTACTAATACTCAATTTCCCTGCCTCAGAAAGAAGGCTGCTAATTCCACTCTCCAACTCACCCCATACATCTATTGTTTCCTCTGTCGAGACAGAACCGAAGCTGGTAGAGCTGCTGCCTGAACCTTCTCCACCAGATGTCTCTCCTCCACCACCGGTCATAGCTACGAGTGAAGTGCTGGCAGTCCTGTTAGTAGTACTGTAAACAAATTCAAAGACGCGTGTCACCATCCTTGGTTTCGATACCCTGAGGATATTATCTTCTATCGTATACTCAAGGCCTAAAGGTTCCAGTAAGATTGTCAGTACATTATCCAGTGAAAGCTCCTTAAAATCCACAGTCACTTTACCAGATACGTCAGGGTCTATCACGATATTATACTCAGGCAGCTCCTCGGCAAACATAAAGAGTATTTCTCTTAATTCCATATCCTGTGCTGACAGGTTATAGAGCTTCTCCTTTTCCTTCATCTTTTCCACCACCTGGGCTACAGGCATTAATTCTATTTGAGGAAGCGTTTCATCTTTGTGAGGAACGACTTGAGTAATGGGCATCAAGCCTTCTTCCTTTTTCTTACTGAAAGCAGTAATATTGCATCCTGCAAGCAATAAGATGGTCAGGGATAAAATAGCTTTTCTCATTTTTTCTCCTTATGTTTTAATTGTATGGCAACGATAGATTACCCCTACTGGGCATACATATTGTCTTAAATTCTTGTTACTGTACAACATATGCCTAAAAAAGTCAAGTAAATTATTCTCTCCTATGATGTGTTTGGTCCTGTTGCCGGGTTAATACCTGAAAATTTTAAGAATAAATTATTAGAATTAAGGACTCTTTATAGTATAGCAAACACGTTGCCAAAATATTTATCAAACTCAAGCTTTCATAAGTCATTAACATAACAGCTTATGCGAACTACAGCGCTATACTGACTATTCGCTCTGATTAATTTGACATGTACCATTCTGAAGCAATCTGAATTATTATGAACTTCAACTGTACACGGCTACGTCAATTTTCCCCTTGTACCCATCGCTTAATAGGTGTGTTGCTGGTTAACATCTGGACCTTTTTCCTCTGTCTTGATTATTATTGCGAATTTTTGAAATCCTGGAGGATAAACAGGGATGTTAATGGTGAGATGTGGTCTGGAGACGAATAAGGTGTGAAACGAAAATATTAGTCTTACCTAAATTGAGTGATTTTGTAGCCGCAACCTTGAGGTTGCGTAACTTACGTAAGCCCATCTAGTGATGAAAAACGCAGGCTAAAGCCAGCGGCTACAACGGCATGTAATATAAAATCGCTCAATTTAGGTCTTAATAGAGAATAAAGATATGTACGGGTGCCACCTTTTTGTTCAGATGGCACCCGTTGATTTATAAGGTTAAAACTACTTCTTTTTTCTAATCACCACTGCTGTCGTCATCGCCGTGATGCCCTTTTTTCTTCTTCTTTTTCTTATTCTTTTTCTTCTTCTTGTGGCCACTGCCATCATAACTATTGTTGTCGTCTCCTTTATCTACAATCAGGACACAATCAGAACCCTCAGCCTCTGTCACTCCATCAGTTAACTTGCATTTAAGGGTAAGTAGCATCTCTTCACCGTCATGTACATCCCCTAAAGCGTCAACAATGTCCTGCATTTTAAAGTATAATTCCAAGTCTTCATAAGAGTCCGCAGGGAATACTTCACCGAAACAGGGATAATTTTCAATTTCAACTGCTGGTGCTGTTACATCCCTGTATCTAGTTCTAACAGGTTTTTTCCCCTCTAACATGATAGTGCTTTTGACAATGTCCCT
>JAZFSJ010000190.1:0-5711 GCA_036446115.1 Thermodesulfobacteriota bacterium
TAATAAAGCTTGACAAAAAATAAATTAGCATATATAAGTAGACTAAAAATATTTTAACTATATTAAGGCTTAAATGAATCAAGATAGAGTAGTTTTAACCACTAACCAGGCCTGTGAATACCTTCAAATAACCAGGCTAACCCTATATAAACTCATTAAGGAGAAAAAAATAAAATGTAATAAATTAGGGAAAGATTATCGTTTCATAAAGTCTGACCTAGATAAACTAGTCAGAGGGGAGGAACAATAAATGAGAGAAAAAACCACTCGCCCCACAAATTCGAAAGAAATGAACATCCTCAATATGAAGCTTGATCACTTCAGGATTAATTCTGAGGAAAAGTTCATATTCCAAAAGATGAGAGAACTTTTTAAACAGCTGAGAGGGCTGCCCAGCGAAGAAAGAAAAGATTCCCTAATGACTCTCTCCTTAATAATGAACTCCATCTATAAAACCAATGAAGAAACCAAAAAGATCCCACAGATAGAAAAAACCCTCCAGAAACTAAAAAATAGGAAGGTTGAGTTCGAAGGGTTTTTAAATAGTGCCAGATATGATTTATACAAGGAAGTAATACTATACGACTTTAAAATCAACAACGAAAAAATACCTTTTCTTCTAAGCGGTCAGTTGTTGCTCGCACCCTGTTTTGACATCTATCAAGCCCAAAAAAGCAGCGGAATGGAAATAATTTTAATAGAAGATGAATTAGGATTGCAGAAATACTATATAGTAGGAAAAGGATTTTTAAGATACAAACAAGGGGAAGATATCGAGATTGACATAAGCAGACAATATGAATTATCCCTGGTGTAATCACTATATCTGGCGATGAAACCACAGAGGATATCCTGTATTCTCTGCAGTTAATGAAAGGAGGAGTAAAAGGAACTATGGACTACATAACCTGCGCAAGAAGGAAAAACGCTCCTAAGCTAAACGTGCTTATTTGTGAAAAGAAATGTGAACATGCCGAAACCTGCAAGCCGTACCTCAATTATCTGCAGGAACAATCCAGTAAAGCTTCTCTCAGCGAATGTAACCCCGAAGTGGAAGAGATGCTAACAGTCGAAAGCCCGCCTATAAAGAAAATTCCTTCACTTGTGGTAGGCAAATAGACGGGAATAAATTAATGGTGGTTTTTGATTGCTTTGGCAGCGGAAAGCGCCTACACCTTAAAACCACCAAAAAGGGAGAATAGTAACATCATAAGGACAGCCTGAATGACCCAGCCAATCACACATACCCCCACAGCCCTCAGGGTTCCAGTGTAATCGAGGGCCTGTCTTACTGCAATTACCATAGCCACCAGCATCCAGATTGAGGCAACAAAAGAGGTGATCCAAAAAAGCCCCGGGATGATTCCCAGCACCCTAATCAATCCCGGAGAACTCGAAAAGCCAATGGTGCGCAGCAATTCACCGTGATCTGCCCGGGTTTGAGATTCCGGAAGAATCTTGGTGCCAATCAAGTAGGTAATATAGGCCCAGACATACCACCCGATAAGCGCCGCAATTGTTCCCATAAGGATTCCACCAATCCCTACTTTTGCAATGCTCCCCAACCCAGCAGCAACGCTTGAAATAACCACAACCGTCATGGCCTGACCCATCGCGCTCTTATCGGCCTCCACTTCTTCATACAGATTAACATCCAGTTTGGCGGCCCTAATCATACGATCTACAAAAATGTTCATTTTATTCTCCCCTGTGTCAAAAATGTTATTGTGTTTTTTTACTTTTCATTAAAGTATCGTTGCAGTTATACCGATAGGGAATTACTTCTGAATCTCTTATCCCAATTAATCATCAGCATGAGACTGAGAATTGGGCAGGAGGTTTGAACTTTCTGCCTCTTTAATTCCTCCTTCCAGGGCAGTTTCTTTCTCACTTAATGATGCTTCAGGAACAATTCCCTTTTGCCTTCTTAAATCTTCAATCTGTTTAAGCGGACGCTCAAGCTGTTTACGGCGGGTTGAACTTAAGGCATTAAATTCATTTTGTGCCTCATCGATTTTCTTTCCCATCTTCTCAAGTGATTTATTAAAAGCGATCCACTGTTTGTTAAATGCACCAAATAGTGAGAGCATGTGAGCCGCTGTTTTCTCTAAACTGAAGTTATCAACCGCCTGCCTGATGACTGCAAGTATGGCATAAAGCGTGATGGGTGAGCAAAGTATTACCTTAATCTTCAGCGCTTCATCCAGCACAGAACTATCATTTTCATTGATAAACGCATACACCTGCTCATTGGGTATGAATACTATTACATAATCTACCGTATTTTCTTCAGGGTTTATGTAATCTCTGCTGGTTACCTCTTTTATCCTTCCCTTGACATCCCTTAAGAACTGGCTTTTATATCGCTCCCGGTCGCTTTCCCCCTCTGCCTCAAGATACCTCAAGTAATTATCCAGGGGGAATTTTACATCCATGTTCACGGTGAGGTCTTGCGGTAAAAGAAATGTGTAGTCGGGACGGGTCCCCACTGTCTCCAGGGTCTTTTGTTTGCGATAATTGATGCCTTCCACAAACCCCGCTAATCTCAACACATCTTCAGCCATTCTCTCCCCCCACTGTCCACGGGCTTTTGTACTTGCCAAGGCTTCCCTTAACTGACTAGTCGTTTCTTGGAGTTTACCTGTTTGCTCAGCGGTGGACTTTAACTGATGGGCAAGCTCTCCAAACTTCTTTTCCCTATCCTTCTCAAAGCCCGTAACCAAATCCTGCACCTTCTGCAAGTCACCCTTCATTACCACCAGTGTCTGGTCAATCAGCTTTTTCTTCCCCTCAAGCTCTTTCTCTCCCATCTGCGTCTGTTTTGAAAGAGTTTCGTTTGCAACCTTTAGAAACTCCTCCGTATTCTTTGACAGGGCTTCCAGGGAAAGCGCTCCGAAAGATTCTTTGATCCTGTTGATGAGAGCTTCCAGATCCTGAACCTTCTGAGATTCACTATGTGAAATGAGCTCCTGAGCAATTTCCTTTGCTTCCCGCCGGCGCAACCAGTTGATGACCAGGACAATACCTGCTCCAAGCACTACACCGACGATAAGAACCGTTATATACTCCATGCTAAGCCTTCTTAATAATCTCCAGTAGAGGGGATTGGTAAACTACGGAAATCTTAGTTGAAATATCATGAGATGTAAAGGGAGAAATGAGGATTTAATGATCGTTTAAAATATTTAAAACCTGATTTGTTATTATAATTTAACGCTACTGATTGTATGTTAAACTAAATCTCAAGTAAACTACCACCCGTGAAACAGGTGGCTTTGTTTTTGCGGCCAAAGGCCGTGCAGCAAACGACCACACCCAAGGGGGGGTGGTTTTGTTTTACCCGGACGGGTGAAACAAAGTAGGCACGAAGCGCCTATGTTTTTCTTTTGCGACCCTGTGCAAAGCACAGGGGTTTAATAGCAAACAACCAAGGAAGCACGAAAGTGCTAATGTTTCCTTTTGCGACCCCGTGCAAAGCACGGGGTTTCCAAAGCAAACAATGAAGGGAACTTTAACATTTGGCAAGAAAGGCTCCTTTAGAAATATTGCTTAAAGCGAAAATGCTTCATATGAATAATTTTCCATTAAGTAAAAGGGGATAAAATCCGATATAAATCTATGAATGCGTTAACTTTAAACACTTTTTTGCTTTGGCTTATTTAATCATTTATCTGGAAGGTATCATTTATGAGTAAGCTGGGTGCTAATGAAGCAGCACAAGACTATGCAAGTATTTTCAATACTACAAGTGATGGCATTTTTTATGTTAATCATGACGGTATCATTTCCAGGATCAATCCTGCTTTTACAGAAATCCTGGGGTATAAGGAACATGAAATATTGGGGAGTCCTTTTCTTACCTTAATCTATAAAAGACAAGAAAAAGTGAAAGAAATCCTCTCTCAAAATCTATTCAACACCCCCCGTTTCCAAATGGCAGAAAAAGCCGGTTTGGAGATGATCCTGTTTGACAAGGATGGTAATAACATTCCGGTACGGTTTCGTGCGATTGTAAAAAAAGATAACCATGGTCAAATTTACGAAGCTATTGGCATAATTAGACACCTGGTTGAACTGGGAGGAACTGGCGGAGGAAGTGTCCTTGATGAAAAAATGTGGGAAGCGCAGCAGAACTTCGACAATGTGCTCAATACCTCACCCGATGCAATTTTAATTGCCAATATCACGGGTAACATTGTGACCGCCAACAAGACTTTATGTCAGATGCTAGGTTATACACAGGATGAAATGATTGGGATGCATGTTGTCGAGTTTGCCTCTTTTGAAGGTACTTATGACTCTACCACCGGCGAGGAAATCACTATTGACGAGGAATATATAAGTAACGCTTTAAATAAAACTTCAGAGCTTTTTGAAAAGGGGTCTGTCAGCAGTTGGGAAGTATTTTATGTTCGGAAAGATAAAGTCCTTGTACCGGTGGAAGTTACTATGTCGATGCTGCAAGATAAGGGTGGCGAGCGCAGGGGTTCAATAGTTATTGCCAGAGACATCACCGAGAGGAAAAAGGCAGAGAACACACACAAGCAAGATGAAAATAGATTAAGAGAAACAAAGGAGTATCTAGACAATCTAATAGATAGTTCATTAGATGGCATCATCGTATCTGATAATGCAGGAAATGTTACTAGGGTGAATAAATCTTTTTTGGAACTAATTGGGTTTGAGAAAGAAGAAGTAATAGGAAAGCATATAATGGAACTCTCAATAATGAAGGAGGGAACCTACGAATCTACCACAGGAGATTTAGTAGAAATAAATGATAAGTTTTTTAATGATAGTATGGAAATGTCAGTGAAGCTATATGAAGAAGGAAAGGTATCAGACTGGGAAAGTTATTATCTTCGTAAAGACGGCACAATAGTTCCTGTTGAGATGGAAACATCTCATATATGCGATGAGAAAGGGGATGACATTGGATCAGTTGGTATATGTAGAGACATTACCGAAAGAAAAATGGCAGAAAAAGAGATCAGAGAGGCAAGAGACTTCTTAGAAAATATCTTCAAGACAACGGCAGATGGTATCATAGTCACTGATAACGAAGGCTTCATAACAAAGGTTAATGATGCTATGGAAGAAATAACCGGTTATCCAAGGGCTGAGCTTTTAAAACAACATGTTACTTTATTTACTCCTACAGATAAACAGCAGTACTCCGAGGGTAAAAATGAAATCGAAGAATTAGTTCAAGAGGGGATGCTCAAAGAGAGGGAATCTCTTTTGAAGAGGAAAGACGGTCAATGTATCATAATAGAGACCAACATGTCTCTTCTTTTTGATAAAACGGGGAAACCAATAGGATGTGTAGGTATAAACAGGGATATTACCGAGCGGAAGAAAATGGAACAACAACTTATCCAGTCTGAGAAGCTCAAATCACTGGGTGAATTAGCAGGAGGAGTAGCCCATGACTTCAATAATGTCCTTGCTGCTATTTTGGGTAGGGCACAGTTATTGAAAATGATTGTTGAACTTCCGCCAGGAAAAGAGGAACGAAGGAAATCAGTGCTTAAAATGAAAAAAGGTCTGGAAGTTATTGAAAGGGCTTCCCTAGATGGTGCTGAAACGGTGAGAAGGATACAAGAGTTTGCTCGAAGAAGGGATGATGATAAGTGTTTTACACATGTTGACATGAATGGAATCATAGAAAATTCAATTGAGTTTACCAAGATTAGATGGAAAGACGATGC
>JAZFSJ010000191.1:0-3261 GCA_036446115.1 Thermodesulfobacteriota bacterium
TCTGGTGTGTACCCTGCAAGATTGGCATCAAGGCTACAGCCAGTGGATGCTTTGAGATATGAGTAAGAAGTAGATAATTCCCGCAACTTTTTTATTTAGTCTATTTCTTCTTTGGAGAGATGACAAAAGGACGCTGTTATCATAATTGCCTCCTGATAAAAACAATACTCAAGAGGGCAGTTCCATAGACCAAGCTTCCCAAATAAAGGGCCACGGTCATTCCATGAGTAAGTACCACAGCCATGCCGATAAAAGATGCCAGCACAGAACCAGATGAGTTCACGCCATACATCCATATGACGTTATCAGGTCTAATCCCGCTAACTATCCGTATACCAAGTGGGAATGGCATTCCCATGATGAATGCAAGGGGAGCCATTAGAGCAACAGTCAGTATGACCTTCGTGCTCAAGTTAAGATGTATAAATTCTTTTATAATTTCCGGAATCATCCAGGAGTAGAAAAATACCAGCAATGTGATAGACAAAAGGATGACAACCAGGGTATTAGGCACTGAGGCCTCTTTTTTCAAAAGGGCCCCTGTGATCATGCTCCCTATACCGCTAAAAACTAGCATGCTGAAGAGCACTAACTGGAAGGCATAGGATGGGCGTCCCAAGAACAATACCAGCTTCTGTATCAGGGTTGCCTCTATCAGGATATAGCCGATGCCAACACAAAGAAAGAAGAGCAGCATCGCAAGATTCTGCTTTGACGGATCCATCTTCTGATAGGCGGCTATGGGAGAGATAATTAAAAGCATTGTTAGTACAAACATGAAGGCAATAATCCCCAAGAAGGCTGTGTCAAGAGATCTGTCTGTATAATAAAAGAAGGGCCTATCATCGAATGCGGGGGAAACGTCTTTATTTTCAGGCAGATTTGATATAACCTCCTCAAGGTTCAGGCTTCCTTCAAAATAGGGAGCGAAGAGACATTCCATGTCATATTTTTCCGCTTCCGTTATCAGATTATTGACATCTTCCTCACCAAGCTCTTTTTTGAAGATAAAAGTATACTCCGACTGGGCTTTGGCGTTGCTTAAGATGCTCGGCGTCTCGATACCCCTGAACATCATAAAGTGCTTGTATGGGTCCATATCCTCCCGTGTCAGGGCTTCTTTTACTGTAGTGTACTGTTTTAAGAGCATGGAGGTTATCCCCTTTTCCGGAACAATGGCATTGAAGTCATCAAGAAGGCCATAGATAATTGTAACAGAAACCCCATTTTCAGAGAGATGGCGAATATACTCCTGGTTGGCCTCTACAGTATAAACGCTGATGTCCTTTGTCGTAAGCATGGCAGTGGAAGGGACCACAAGGCCAGCGCTTCCTATGACACCATTTTCGATGAGGTCATATTGATTATTTGAGCCCTGGATGAATGTCCTACCGTCACCCAGGGTAACCTGAATTTTTGGATTTTGATAGAGTCCTCTTGAGAACTCGTTCATATCATCCCTCATGTAATCGATAATGAATGGGTTTATTTCAACTGCTGTTATATCCTCAACACCGGAAGCGAGGGCCATGGTTAGCTCCGTTCCGCCCCCTGAACCTATGGCAAGCATACTTTTGGGTTTCCCGTAGAACATGAGCCATCTAGGGTCGTTACTGTTTTTTTCTTCAGCAAAACCTGTGGATATAGTAATGGGATACTCGCCGTTTTCAACGAACCTCCGAACCCCCGTATCAGGATATTCTATAACGTCAACCCTTGAAAGAGAAGTCCAATGCGTGTCCAGCACTATGACCCCGTTGGCCTTGGCATCTGAAAGATACTTGCCTCCCATGGGTTCTGGCGTGAATAAGGAGATGTTAAGGAATATTCCGGCAAAGATTATGGTCGCCATTATCAACATAGCGCCGTGCCTTTTTTGAATTTTTTCTGCAAAAATAAAAGAGGTGAAAATGGCCAAAAACCCACAAAAGACCATTATCTCCTCAACGCTTGAAAACGGAAGAAGTGCTGATATTAGGAATACTCCTATACCTGCACCCACAAGGTCTGCGAAATAGATGTAGGATAAATATCTTTTATCCTTAACTGGATAGCTAAGTCCCAGACTTAAAATAATTCCTGAGAATATGAACGGCACAACAGCAGTTCCAAGCGTTATAAATATTGATATGAAATATGTGAGTGAAAGTTCAGAAATTGGCAGGTTTCTACTAAGAAAGCCCGCTGCAAGAAGAGATATTATGATGCTGCTACCAAGACCTATGCAGGAGTAGTAAAGGATGTCAAGATAAGATTCCTTATATCTTATTTTCAGGAAGTAACCTAAAACGCTGCCTATCCCAATACCAAGCATTGCCAGGCCTATTATGATAAACGAGAGGTAGAACCAGAACATGAAAGCGAACTCAAAAGACAGCGCTATCTCATAGCAGAGAGACACCATTGCTATAAGGAAGACCCCTATTAGAAAAAGCCTGAAATCCTTTATGTCTGTCCCCGTCATCAGGAAAGATATTCTTGAGAAAACCTAATAAATATTTTTGCACTCGAGGGATAATTCATCAATCCCCACAACTTTTTTATTATTCAACGTAAATTGAATTGCAGGTGAAAAAAATGAAAAGCCAGATGAAATGGGGTGCAGGATTCATAATTTTTGGATTATCAATTCTCTTCCTCATAGACTATGTAGTAGAACACGAAGGTGAAGAAGTTAATGAAGACCTTGGGATAGGTATGGCAAAACTGTTTTATGCAGGTCCATTCATTTTGATTGGGCTTGCAATAATCCTGTTTAGAGGTAGGGAAGAGAAGATAGAACAGGTAAAGGAGGATACATGATGAATATAACAACCACAGAAACCGAACCAGAAGGAGTTGAAATTCTAGGAATAGTCACTGGGAACACAGTAAGGGCTAAAAACGTCGGCAAAGACATAATGGCCTGGTTTAAGAACATCCTTGGCGGGGAATTGCAGGAATACACCAGCATGCTGGCAGACGCACGAACTGAATCAATTAACCGCATGATAAACAACGGCAAAGACTTAGGTGCTGATGCTGTGGTGAATGTGCGATTCACTACTTCCCAAACAATGGCCGGGGCAGCAGAATTACTTGCATATGGAACTGCTATAAAATATAAAAAATAAAGTCCCCACAACTTTTTTATTATTCTATTTCTTCTTTGGAGAGATGACAAAAGGACGCTGTTATCATAATTGCCTCCTGATAAAAACAATACTCAAGAGGGCAGTTCCATAGACCAAGCTTCCCAAATAAAGGGCCACAGTCATTCCA
>JAZFSJ010000192.1:0-2375 GCA_036446115.1 Thermodesulfobacteriota bacterium
GGGGAGCAGTCAGAGTTTTCGGAAATATCAAAAAGTTTCCGGCCTTCAAAGTTTCGGTTTTTCAAAAAGTCCAGAACAAGACTCTTGAGAAGCTATTCAGGCTTGTTATCAACATCGTCCTGCCCGGGGAGCCAACGTCTGGAATACGCTCTATGAGAGCATCTCCACGCTCTTAGTCAAGGAATGCTTTCCTATATCCTACAGAGGACGGGCATCTTATGCTAAAAACCTACTTATTGATAACATCTATAACACACTCATATATCTTTTTTCTGCGAAGTTTCCTTACGGTTATCTGAAGTGATTCTATCTGTACAATTTCACCATGATTGGGAATGCGGCCAAGTTTTTCAAATACCCATTCCGCTAGACTAACATATTTTCCTTCCAAACTGCTTTTTTTCAATACTATATTAAGTTTTGATTCAATAATATCGATTGGGACGCCACCACCAACTATCCAGGAAGAACCGAATTGATGGAAGTGGTTAGGTAGACGATAAAATTCATACTCAATTTCACCCACGAGTTCTTCGACGATATCTTCAAGCGTAACCAGACCAGCCACTCTATCTTCTTCTGTAATGACTATCGCGATATGTGCTTTTTCATTGATCATCTGTGTTAGTACATCTGATATCAATGCCTCATCTCTCACCTTTTTGATTGGTCTTGTGATACCTTCTATGGAACAATCTTCTGGATTCACTTTCAGGGCACTCACGATATCCTTAAAATTGATATATCCCGTTATGGCCTGCGGGTCATTTTCAATTTCGCAAACAGGAAAGCGAGTGTGCATATCGAGTTGTGCTTTGATGAGAGCATCGCTTAGGTTTAAATGCATAGGAATCATTGAAATTTCAGAAGATGGAAGCATAATGCCCGATATAGTCCTTGATGAAAGGTCTGCTGCAGAAAGCACGATTTTTTCTTGGCTCAAACCAATAAGCCGCAATGATCTTGCTAATGAGGCTGCAGCCTTCAATTCATGAATTGCAGTTTTTTCTTGGTTTTGTAATTGACCTGTTATTCTTTTGGAGCTGAAGCCGACTATCTTTTTCACGATAATCTCAAAAACTCTTACGATAGGATATGCAATTATTGAAAGTGCTTTCATAACTGGAGACAACTTCAGACAGACCCATTCACGATTGTTTAACGCAAACGTCTTTGGAACCAGTTCTCCGAAAATAATTATGGCACAGCTTAGAGGTACGACAAATATGATGAGAGATATCACCTCAGCAAGTGGTTCAGAAAATCCCATAGTAGCCATAAAATAGGGTTTTAGGGTTTCACTGATTCCCGCGCCACCCGTAGTAGCAGCGATTGCCCCAACAAGAGTTATTGCCAGTTGAATGACTGCCAGGCTTGCTTCCATCTTGTCTTTCATGAAGAGAGAGGCATCCGCCCCTTTCTTTTTTTGATTCTTTAAGACGATAAGTCTGGACTTAAAAATGGTGGCCAACGCCATTTCATAACTTGCAAAGATTGCGTTCAATATGATCATACATATCACAATAATTATTTCAAAGCCAAAAAAATTACCTGTGTCCATAGTTTACTCCTGAGTTTTAGTATTATGGAAAACTAACAGCTTTTCCGTCTGCTGATTTTCTCCTTTGGCAGCTCCGTGGTTAAAGTCTGAACGATAGAATCCGGACGCTTTAACAGATTATCCCGGTCATAAGTCAGAAAGTCGGGATGCGTCAAAATTCAGTAGTGTTTTCAGCCGTCATTTTCAACAAGTATCATTGGTAGCCTTTTCAATCAAATTGTTTTTAGCCCTTATTCTCAATCAGTCATATATCTGGTATTTACCGGGTTCAGTGTATCCAGACATTATCCGCCTTTGCTTTTTTAGGTTTGACGATCATTCCTATTGGCAATTTGAACAACTCATCCTGACCTACTCTCATTAATAATACTATTTGTTACATTAGAGTCAACGCAATAATAGCCTCGGGAGCAGGTGGTTGGTAATTCAACATGCTTATACGGCCGTGACTCTCCAGAACCAGATTAACAAATGCCGAGATCTGTGATTAGAAGGCGACACATTGTCTATCGTATTATACCTAACGCCTCACAACAGATAGGTCAACAGGAGTCATCAAAAAGACACAAGAAAATCTTGTTGGAAAAAGAGAGTTAGAGAAATAGTGAGTTGGGGGGTGGGGTAAAATCTGATGAGCTAAGCTTGTGGAATTAATTCTGGTATGTAAATATACTCGGTTTGTCTTTGAATTATGGTTCTAACGTTGTCCACGGTGGGGAGCCAACCTCTGTAACGCGCTCTGGCAGGGCATCTTCATGCTATTGGTCGAGTAATACTTGCCTATATCCCATCCAAAACAAGTCTGTTTAGTCAC
>JAZFSJ010000193.1:0-2860 GCA_036446115.1 Thermodesulfobacteriota bacterium
ACATTAAAGGGATCTCAGAAAAAAGGGCTTTAATAGTTGTAAATGGAACCCATTATTCCTTCGCTCAAGGGCTTACGCAGTGATCCTATCGGGCTCGCAGGCGGGGAATACTTGCCCCTCCTTTCCCGCTCTGTCCGCTGACAGCGGACCCCCTTCCTGCTCACCTCGATGGGTACCCCACTGCTCCCAGCCAATTTTCGCTCAGGAATAATAGGTTCCACTCAGGCCCGGGCAAACTCCAGTTTAATATTTAGCTTGAATAGAAATGGAAAAAATGGCAAATTAACATAAAAGTGGGGATGTAGCTCAGATGGGAGAGCGGTACGTTCGCAACGTACAGGTCAGGGGTTCGATTCCCCTCATCTCCACCAATAATAGCAAGGCTTTTAGCATTAGGAGGTGTCAATAACCCCTTTATTTTTGGCTAGATGACATTGACTCTACTAAATGCCCTGATATTATTGGTTTTCATTAGTCGCACCTACGCTCTGAAAATTATTATGGAGCTAGGGGAAAACATTCCATAAACTCTCATTATCATCTTTCGGGATTTACAGAGATTTAACCAAACATCATGTCTCAGATTCTTCATTGACACACAACCATAATTTCTCTATATTTCGTCCCACAAAAAACAGGTTCTTGCTGTTTTATCATTCATTTTCATTAGCATACAGCATCGCAATGGATGGAAAAAGAGGCTCGTATTATGGGTATAACAGAAGATCTGAGAGAATACGCAAAGGACTTGAGACTCGATTTTGTAGGCTTCTGCTCCATTGAGGGCTTTGATGAGGCTCCAGAAGACAGAAGACCCGGCGTGTACCTTCAAAATGCCGCGAGCATCATATCCATCGGCTACAAACTGAACTATACCTCTATACAAAACCTGCCTGCAAGTAGAAGTGCCTATATGCTGGAGCACGACTATGCCAACAGACACCTGGATCAGGCGTCGCAAAGGATCACCAGGTTTATGGAGGAGCGGGGCTTTGATGCTATAGGATTTGATTCTGGCGCCGGATTCTACACTGTGGCTGGAAAAACCCCACAAAGGTTGGCAGGGGACTTCTCCCACAAACATACTGCAGTCGCCTGTGGTTTGGGGAATTTTGGCCTGAATAACTTGGTGATCAGTCCACGATGGGGGCCTCGGATCAGATTAGCAACAATAATCACAAACGCGGAACTGAAATATGATCGAATCCTCGAAGAAAATCCATGTAATGATTGTGAGGAGTGCGTTAAAATTTGCCCCACCCATGCCTTAGATGGATGGAAAGAGAAATACGATCCAAAAAGAGGCTGGGTAATCGACAAAAAGAAATGTTATGATTACATCTTCATGACCCTTAAAGGGCAGCGGTGTGGATTATGCATAAAAGCATGCCCGGTTGGGCTCAGGCTTAAGAAAGCCTGATCTCGACTTGCATCTACAACTTACCGCTATTAGTGCTACCTCCATCCCTTCTAAAAATATTCTTACGATTGGCCTTTTCCCCCTTGACACAAGATTCTAAATGCGTTAACTCGTCTGCTGACAGGTAAACGAATTCATAGTGCTTTTTCTGGAGATCTCTAGATGGAATCATTTGGCGGGTATATCAAAAGACTGAGGGAAATCAGACATATTGGACTACGGGAAATGGCTAGATTGGTCGAGATTTCCCCGGCATATTTGTCTGATATCGAGAAAGACAAACGCGAGGCTCCCAGCAAAGACGTTATAATAAAGATTAATAGTATACTAGAGTCGAATCTTGAGCATCTTTTTGATCTGGCAGGCATAAATCCCAAGAAAATCCCACCTGACCTCCCTGAAATTATCAAAGAATACCCAAGTCTTTCAAGATTGATTAGAACCGTAAAAAATAAAAACCTGTCAAACGAGCAAATATTGAGAATTGCAAAAGAATTGGAGAAGAAAAAAATGAAAGCCATCACCATCGCTGCAGGCATGGGAACAAGGATGAACCATCTCACTGAAGACATCCCCAAATGCATGCTAGAGTTTGGGGGGAAAACACTTCTGGAAAAACAGATAGAAACGCTTATCTCCTGCGATATCACAGATATCTCTGTTGTTAAGGGATATAAGAAGGAGAAAATAGATTATCCTGGCTTGAAATACTTCATTAATGACAATTATGAAAATAACAACATACTCAATTCTCTATTTTACGCAGAAGAAGAAATGAATGACGAAGTGATACTATCCTATTCAGATATCTTATATGAAAAACAAGTTGTAGAGAGATTGCTTGAAAGCAAAAAAGATATATCTATCGTCGTCGATATCGAATGGCGGCAATATTACGAAAATAGGAAGGATCATCCTATCGAAGAAGCAGAGAATGTCATATTTGATGCTGAAAATAAGGTCGTTGAAATAGGAAAGATCCTTACGAAAAAACATGATGTTCACGGCGAATTTATAGGAATGATGAAACTAACCAAAAGAGGAACAGATATCTTTAAGAGAAACTTCAATAGGGCTAAGGAACTCTTCTGGGGTAAGCCATTTATCAGGGCAGCCACTTTTGAAAAGGCTTATCTTACGGACATGTTGCAGGATCTAGTCCTATTGGGTGTTGATGTTCACTGCGTGATAATAAAAAGGGGTTGGAGAGAAATAGATACAGTCGAAGACTATGAAAATGCCCTTAAGTCCTTTGAAGAATAATCTTTGGCCAGGACCATGCGGAGGCCATATCTCCATAATTTTAAGTCACTAAAGACCTTGAATATCCTCAAATTTTCAAGTGCAAATCCAAACCAAGGAAGAAAGGAGTCCAAATGGAAGAAACAATGAATATTGAACAACGAATGAAGTACTGGCGCAAACGTGTTTTCATTTCAC
>JAZFSJ010000194.1:0-2660 GCA_036446115.1 Thermodesulfobacteriota bacterium
CCCAACTTCTTTATTAGTTCTATGATCTTTGACCATCTGATATGGTTGCATGATGTATGAACGTATCTGACTTCCCCAGGCAATTTGTTTCTTATTGTTATGAAGTTCTTCCATCTTTTTTCCCTGTTCTTGCATCTGGCGTTCATAGAGTCTGGCCTTTAACACTTTCATGGCCATATCCTTGTTTTTGTGCTGGGATCTCTCGTTCTGACACTGAGCTACAATACCGGATGGTAGATGAGTAATTCTCACAGCTGAATCAGTTTTGTTTACGTGTTGTCCTCCAGCTCCGCTAGAACGAAAGGTATCGATGCGCAAATCAGACTCATCGATTTCAACTGTAATTTCATCTTCGATGTCTGGAATGACAAAAAGAGATGCAAAAGAGGTGTGACGACGCCTTCCTGCATCAAAAGGGGAAATACGTACCAGTCGGTGAATGCCCACTTCCGCATTGAGATAGCCATAACTGTAATCACCGACTACTGAGAAGGTGACATTTTTGATGCCGGCTTCTTCACCCGTTAAAATTTCAATGATTTCTGTTTTGAAATTATTTTTTTCTGCCCACCTTAAATACATCCTGAGCAGCATTTCTGACCAATCTTGAGCTTCTGTTCCACCGGCACCTGCATTGATACTCACAAAGGCATTATTGGAATCGTGTTCCCCATTTAACATGCGACGAAATTCAATGTCTTCAATTTGCCTTAATAACTCATTGAGATTAGATTCAACCTCGTTTCCTGCTTCTTCATCATTTTCGTCAATAGCGAGTTCCAGGAGAACCTTATTTTCTTCCCATTGATGTTTTAGCTGATTCCACCCATCTACAACGTCCCTTATTACCTTCCTTTCCTTTAAGAGTCTGCTTGCCTCTTGATTGTTTGACCAGAAATCAGGTTTTTCTATTTTTTTTTCAATTTCTTGAAGTTGATGCTCTTTATCTACTAATTCAAAGATAACCTCTTAGATTATCGATTCTTTCACCTGTTTCATTTAAACGTGTTTCCAGTTCATTAAACGTCATGGGAACCCCCTTTTTTAATGGTTAACTTCCTCATCAAAGCGACTAGGAATAGCGCGGCAGAAAGTAATGTAGACAATATTGCAAAAACATCCCCGTAGTTTGTGTAAAACGTGGGAATTTCTAATAACCTTATTTTACCAGTTATAAGCTCTTGAGTAAAGAGTGTACTTGAGGATTTTATTTTTCCTGTAGCGTCTATAAGTGCACTGAATCCCGTATTGGCAGTCCTGGCAATGAATCTCCTGTTCTCAACAGCTCTCAAGGTGGCCATGGATAAATGCTGATAGGGAGCACTGGTATATCCGAACCAGGCATCGTTGGTGATATTAACCAGGAATTGTGCTCCCTTTTTGACAAATCTTCTAGTAAGATTGGGGAAGATAATCTCGTAGCAGATAAGAACCCCGAATGGTCCCTCAGGCATGGTAAACAGTGATAATTTCTGCCCAGCATGGAAAGCACCTATTCCCTCCACCATCTTGTGGATAAAAGGGAAAAACTCCTTTAGGGGAACATACTCTCCGTAAGGGACAAGGTGAACCTTATCGTATTTTCCTAATATCTCCTTTGACGGTGAGAGCAAAAAGGCACTATTGAAATTATACATCTTTCCATCGATCGATGCATAAGATGGACTTCCCAGTAAAAGATAGGAATTGCTGTCATTAATAGTAGCGAAGATGCGTTTTTGATAGCTCGATTCAGATTGGAAGTAAAAGGGAGTAGAGGCCTCAGGCCAGATGATAAGTCTTGTTTTCTCTTGGAGAGCTTTTAAGGTTAACTGCTCATGAGTTATTATGGCATTTTCTCTATAGGCCCTGTTCCACTTAGTCCCCTGGTCGATATTTCCCTGAATTAACCCTACGTTCATAGTTGGTGAGGAGTCTGTGACTTTTTTTATCTCAGGGAGGCGCCACCAGCCGTAAAGGGTAACTGCGGTCATAATAATGAGCGCAAGTATAGTTTCCCGAAAGGGAATCTTCTTATGAGGTATGTTTCTAAACAGTAAAAACAGGGTAACATTTACAAATACAATGAGGAAGCTTATGCCATATACCCCTGTGATATCTGCACACTGGATGAGTGAAAGTGAGTGGTATTGAGAATATCCCAGATTTTCCCAGGGAAAACCGGAAAGCAAAAATGATCTTAAGTATTCCATTGTGACCCAGATAAAGGGAAGGCTGGCCGTAAGCTTAATGGAAGTATTCTTTTGGATAAACATTGCGATAGCTAGGGCCGAACCAAAGTAAAGACTCAAGTAACTTATTAACAGGAGCATGACTAAAATTCCCAGGGGATAAACCAACTTACCATAGGTGGTGGTTACCACCACAATCCAGTAGAGAAGTCCTATATGAAAGACAAAACCACACAACCACCCCAATAGGAAGGTGCGATATACACCTTTCCCTTCAACAGCATAAAGGAGGGGGATTAGAGCAACCCAGGCAAAAAAAGACTGGTCAATCCTTGGGAAACTTATTATAAGTAACAAAGATGAAAAAAGGATTAATTGTATATCTCGTCTGTTCATTAAGGGCATAGGTACTTTGTGTGTTTTTGTTGGAAAAAGTGTAGCATTATAAGTACTTGGCCATTCTTCTTGGTATTTTCGGTTTGTGAATTT
>JAZFSJ010000195.1:0-5065 GCA_036446115.1 Thermodesulfobacteriota bacterium
AATCTATTCTGTGTTCTTTCTCCTCCTTTATGCCAGCATCCTTGTTTCTTCTCTTCACTAGTGAACTCTTTTAATAGAAACCCTCCTTTACTTAAAAAAACAGAGAGTTCACAGAGTTTTTTAATTAAATGTGCTCTCTGTGGCCTCTGTGGTTAATTTCCTCCCTTGGTTTTCATGCATTCTCCTTCTTTTCATGAATCTTTTGACAGTATCCGATCTTTATTTCATAATAACAAAAAATGTTCCAAAAGAGCAAGTAGAACATATATTCAGTACAAAAATCAAAAACTGGTCCTGATAGACAGTTCAGCCATTTCATGTCCCACTGCCACCTCCATCATCTTTGCACCGGGATCATTTTTTCTGAAGACTTCTTTGATGGCATTTTTTCTCTCAATTAAGGGTTTCATATACGCAGGGTCACGCGGTTCATCTTTTTTCCACAAATCAATATATATCGCCAGGTATCCCAGGCTAAGCTCCATGATGGCATCCCGGGTCTTTTGGGTACTGGGCGCAAAATCGGTAGTAAGGCAATAGGGAGAAACCAGTGCCCTGAACCAGTCAGATGATCGGCCAAACTGTTCTGGAAATAGTTTAACTCCCTTTTCATAGAGGTCTTCCAGCGGTGAGAGGTAGCGTACCATATAGTCAAGGTCCATTATACAATCGACCGGGGGGTAAAAATCGATGATAAAGAAACTCCCCTTGGCGCTCTCGGCCCAGTAGGAAGAGAAGGTGGGTAGTGCATGTTCATCATCTGGCCAGATGATGACCCCATAGGACATGAGCATCCCCTTAAAACTATGGATAGCAAACGTTATCTTTTCTAATTTGGGAGCCTCATAGAGATATTTGGAACTCTCCATGTTCTTACCTTTTAGATCGCGGAACAACCGTATATCATCCCCCTGATAAAAGTCCATGACCTTTCCATTAAAGGGTTTCAGTGCCTCTTTCATCTTTTCCTCATAGGGTGGGAAAGTATGTTGTTCTTCAGACATTTTTTTACTCCTTTCTCTTATATAAGGTGATTTGGTAGAATGAACAAAATATATTTAATCAATTCACCCTCCACATGTCAACACGAAATATTTTAATTACTTCGTTCGGTGTTTTACCGGCAGGTGCCGAGAAAGGCCCGCCTTGCCTGCCCGGTTATATGCGAAGCTTATTTAATTAGGGTAGGCGGGGAGCATCACAATTGAGATATTTTCAAAATGGTATCCCTAGATATTTGTTTTCTTGACACACAATGAGCTTTTTTCTATACTTTGTCCAGTCAAAAAAAGAGTATCTAACGGGGTGAATCCGTGGTTTTGTTTAGCCAATATGAAAGGAGCTTAGCATGAATAGAGTGACACTTTTTAGGACAACTCCCCGGATTGTCATGGGACCAGGGGCTATAGGCCAGATAGGAGAAGAGGTGCGTAGTTTGCAAGCCAAGAAGGTGTTATTCGTTACAGATAAAGGAGTGGTTAAGGCCGGATTAATTAAAGCAGCCCAAGAGGCCCTGGGAAAATCCGAGGTCAAGTATGCAGTTTTTGATGGTGTTGAACCAGATCCCAGATATGAGATTGCAGCAGACTGTGTTGACTTGATTCGTCGCGAAAAAGCGGATCTTATTATTGGATTTGGGGGAGGCAGCCCCATTGATATAGCAAAAGCCGCATCGATTATGATGACTAATGAAGGACCCATTGCTAAATATTTTGGTGTCGACCTGATTCCAAAGCCAGGACTGCCTACCCTCATGGTCCCGACCACGGCAGGTACTGGCAGTGAAGTCACTCCCATCGCTATCCTCTCTGATGAGGGTGAAAAACTCAAAAAGGGAATTGTCAGTTCCTATCTTTTTCCCGCAGTAGCCATACTGGATCCTGAATTGACTCGTGGCCTTCCCCCTGACATTACTGCTTCTACAGGTATTGATGCCTTAATCCATGCCATGGAGGCCTACACCTCAGTTAATGCAACAGATATGACCGACATTTTGGCTTTCCGTGCCATGGAATTGTTATATCACAATATTCGCACTGCCTATGCCAATGGGAACAACTTGCAGGCACGTTCATCCATGATGGAGGGCAGCCTTCTGGCTGGGATGGCCTTTGCCAATGCCGGCGTCACCGCAGTGCATGCCTTCGCCTACCCCATCGGCGCAGAATTCCACATCCCCCATGGGATAGCGAATACATTGATGCTTCCTCATGTGATGCGTTTTAATTTTCTAGGAAATGTCTCCAAATTTGCTCAAATGGCTAAAGCCTTTGGCCTTCCCACAGGAGGCTTTGATAACTTGAGGATGGCAGAGACAGCTTTAGAAGCCATTGAACGACTGGCTAAAGACCTCCGGGTTCCCAAACACTTAGCTGAGTTTGGGATCAAGGAAAAAGATATACCCGGGCTGGCTGAGGGGGCAATGAAGATAACCCGCCTCTTAGCTAATAACCCACGGGTGATCAAGCTTGAAGATGCAAAAGAAATTTACCGGGCAGCCCTCTGAATTCCTGTTCACAGGAAACTTCCAAGATTACTATAAACATTTCTTTTTGAGAATAATTTCTCAGAGTGGGGAAGAACGATGAAGGGATTTTATAATCGACTATTAATAATCAATGCATCTGATCAAAGCTACCATGAGGAAACACTTGACGATGCAATTCTGGAAAGGTACTTAGGCGGCAAAGGCCTGTCGACTCACCTGCTTTTGGAGCACAATCCACCCGGCGTTGATCCCCTGAGTCCTGAAAATCATTTTATCCTGGCCACCGGTCCTGTATCAGGCACCCGCATATGGGGATCATGCCGATATGGTATTTACACGAAATCACCTCAAACCGGGTTTTACTCCGAATCTTATTCTGGCGGTACAGTCGGCGATTATGTGGCCAGATCAGGCTATGATGCCATCATTATCAAAGGGGCATCTAATAGCCCTGTCTGGCTGGAAATCTTTGAAGAAGGTGTTCGATTCCATTCTGCCCAGAGTCTATGGGGATTGGACACTTATCAAACTGAAGACCAGGTTCGACAACTCGTTGCGGAAAAAACCCCCGGTAATTTCAAGACAGGAGTAATGGTCATTGGCCCTGCAGGAGAAAACGGTGTTACCTTCGCCGTAGTTGAAAATGACTATTGGCGTTCCGCAGGTCGGACCGGAGCTGGTACGGTGATGGGAAGTAAAAAGATCAAGGCGATAGCCTTCTGGGGTTCTCGTAAAAAGGACGTAGCTGATGAGAACATAGTCAACGAGTTTGCGCGGGAGATCTCCCAAAGAGGCAAGAATGATGCAGGAGTCAAGTCCTACAATGCTATGGGAACGCCTATGCTGGTAAGAATTGCGAATGAAGCGGGCGGGTTCCCGACCCGCTATTGGCAAAAGGGTTTCTACGAAAACTGGGAAAAGATCAGTTCCGATGCCCTTCATGAGCGCTGTGCAGTGGAGCCCCATACCTGCCTGAAGTGCTTTATTGCTTGTGGTAGATTGAGTACGGTCAAGGAAGGCAGACACGCTGGTCTCAAGATTGAGGGGCCGGAATATGAGACCATATACGCCTTTGGAGGCCTTTGCGAGGTGGATTGTATAGAAGAAATTATGTACCTCAATGACATATGCGACAGGCTGGGTATGGACACTATTTCAGCGGGGAACCTGGTCGCCTTCGCCATAGAGGCCTCCAGACAGGGGCGCATTGACTTGAAGATCGATTACGGCGCTATAGATGCCATGGCCGAACTTTTAGAAGATATTGCCTATTGCAAAGGCACAGGAGAAATTCTGGCAAGAGGAATAAAAACCGCTTCAAGAGAGTGGGATATGGAATACCAGGCTATTCATGTAAAGGGTCTGGAGCCGGCGGGGTATGATCCCCGGGTACTCAAGGGGATGGGTTTGGCTTACGGAATCTCTGATCGCGGGGCCTGTCACCTGCGGACTACTTTTTATAAACCTGAATTGGCCAGGATGATTGATCCAGATCAGATCGAAGGTAAGGCCGCGATGCTTGCAGAGTGGGAAGATCGGCTTACCCTTTTTGATACCCTTATCCTCTGTCGCTTTTATCGTGATCTCTATCAGTGGGAGGAACTAGCCACTATCATCGAGGGAACCACGGGACTTAAGTTGGACAGAGAAGGAATGCGCTCTATCGCGTCAAACGTGACTAACAATACCAGGAGATTCAACATCCGTGAGGGGCTAAGAGCGGAGGATGATCATTTGCCTCGCCGTTTTCATCAAGAGGCCCTACCATCGGGAAAGATCATCACTGAGAATGAGATGAAAACCCTCTTGATGGACTACTATCAAAACCGTGGTTGGAACAAGGAGGGAATTCCCCCAGATGCTGAGTGATGTTTTTTACTCCTGAGTTTCATCAACCTGTATCGGATTAGGGGGATTCGCAACATTTTCAGGGTCCAAAGTCTTTTTGATCTTTTTTAACAATTCGTGGTAATTACCATATACCGGTCCTAAGATGGGATGGGTTTCAGCGATCTGCAATACCGTATACGTCTTATCTTCCAGTGAGGCCTTCAGACCCGCCATAGCAAGTTCCATAGCTCTACCCATACTATATTCGGTCATCTCTGGTAAAATGAGGCATTCCGCATCTCCCTGCCAGCCAAAATCATACGTGCACACCCAGTCATCTTTGTCGGTATCCATGAAATCAAAATCCTCCCTGATCTTATCCGCCCTGTGTGCAACCTTCAGCGAATGGTCAATTGAATCTAGGGCAACCATAGCAATCATATGACTCCCTGCAGGGCGCATAATCCGCCCGGAGTTACCACAGAGAAACCAATCTCCTATCAATGCAGGATCCACCATCTTGTACAATCGATCCGTTGGGGGAATATCTTCACCTCCTGTCTCTTTAACAATGTGCTGCAAGACCTTTTCCTCATACTCCAGCTGCCTTTGGGAAGAAAATCCCACCAGCCACACCGCAATAATGTTTTCCGCTGCTTTTTGCAGATAGCCGCTTTCCCATCCCTGCCGAAACTCCTCCTTGGAGCTGGAGGAGGCCCACTGGAACCAGGCAGAGGGATATCTTTG
>JAZFSJ010000196.1:0-8391 GCA_036446115.1 Thermodesulfobacteriota bacterium
GCAACCATGAGCAGGCGTTCCAAGGGGCTTACCTCAAGGACCCCAGATGCATTCGTGGAGATAAACACAAAGGACGCTAAGGATTTGGGAATAAAGCAGGGAGACAAGCTTCAAGTCTCGTCTAGACGGGGATCCATCAAGCTATTTGCCGATATCTCTGAGAAGTGTGACAAGGGGGTAGTCTTTATCCCCTTCCACTATAGCGAGGCATCCGTAAACCGCATCACGAACTCTGCGTTAGATCCTATTTCAAAGATCCCAGAGTATAAGGTCTGTGCAGTAAAAATCAGCAAGATTTAAATTATTTTAGCTGCCTCTAGTCCATTTCCTAAGGGTACTCGGCTGAATCGACAACCACGGTGACACGGTCAAGATTAACCTCAGCAAATCCCTCGCCCACAGCCAGAGACTCCCTCTTCCCATCGATGGAGTAGGAAAGCTCCCCCACAGACAGTAAGGTGATAAAAAATGTATGCCCAGGCAGAACGCCAAACTCCCCTATGTCTCCCAGGGCGGTCATCTCCTCCACCTGTGAACTTACCACCACGCTCCGGGGGGTCACCACTTCAAGCAAAAAGGTCTCTGCCACGGTTACTCCTTAATTCTCCTCAGGTTCTTCTTTTTTGGTGGAGGACTCTTCAGCCTCCCCCTCATCTTTCCAAAGACTTCCATCGACCCCCGCAAGCTTTTCCGCTTTTGCCAGAACATCTTCAATGGTACCTACCATGTAAAAGGCCTGTTCGGGAATCTCATCGTGTTTCCCCTCGACAAGTTCCTTGAATCCCTTGATGGTATCTTTAAGCTTGACGTAGACTCCCGGGGTGCCGGTAAATTCCTCAGCGACAAAAAACGGTTGGGATAAAAATCTTTGAATCTTTCTCGCGCGAGATACGATCAGTTTATCCTCATCAGCTAGCTCCTCCATTCCTAAAATGGCAATGATGTCCTGAAGGTCCTTATATCGCTGAAGTGTTTGCTGGATTTCCCGGGCTACCTGATAGTGCTCTTCTCCCAATACCTGGGGGTCCAGTATACGGGAGGTAGAATCGAGTGGATCTACCGCTGGATAAATTCCAAGCTCTACAATCTGACGGGAGAGAACGGTAGTCGCATCCAGGTGGGCAAAGGTTGTTGCCGGCGCGGGATCCGTCAAATCATCTGCAGGAACATAAATCGCTTGAACAGAAGTGATTGAACCGTTATGAGTAGAGGTAATTCTCTCCTCAAGCTCACCCAAATCTGTAGCCAAAGTGGGCTGGTAACCAACTGCAGAAGGCATTCTCCCCAGTAGAGCAGAAACTTCGGATCCGGCCTGGGTAAACCTAAAAATATTATCAATAAAGAGAAGAACATCCTGTCCTTTCTCGTCCCTGAAGTACTCTGCAGCGGTCAGAGCTGAGAGACCAACTCTGGCCCTGGCCCCAGGCGGTTCAGTCATCTGACCATAAATCAATGCCGCTTTATCGATAACCTTTGAGCTCTTCATCTCCAGCCAGAGATCATTCCCTTCCCGTGTCCGCTCTCCTATGCCACCGAACACTGAAAACCCCCCGTGCTGAATGGCGACATTATGGATCAGTTCCATAATGATAACCGTCTTTCCCACTCCCGCCCCACCAAAGAGCCCGATTTTTCCTCCCTTGGAATAGGGAGCAAGAAGGTCTACGACCTTTATACCGGTTTCAAAGGGTTCCACCCTGGTGTCCTGCTCGAGCAAGCTCGGTGCAGGGCGATGAATGGGATAACGCTTTTCTGTCACCACCGGTCCTAATTCGTCAACAGGATCTCCTACCACATTCAGAATTCGCCCTAGAATTTCATCACCCACAGGCATGGTAATCTGTTCCCCCCGGTAGGTCCCCTTCATCCCTCTGACCAGTCCGTCAGTGGTGTCCATTGCGATACAGCGAACGGTGTTGTCACCCAAATGCTGGGCCACCTCAAGCACCAGGTTTTCCGACCGCTCGTCGATGGCGGGATTGGTCAGCTTGATTGCACCGAAGATTGGGGGAAGCTTCCCGGTGTCGAATCGCAAATCGACAACCGGTCCAATTACCTGGGTTACGATTCCTGCCATTTCAATTTGTTTTTTTTCATGTTCGATCATGTTAAAGCCTCCGCACCTCCGACAATATCCATCAATTCTGTAGTAATTACTTCTTGACGAACCTTATTGTACGTCAAGGTTAGCACGTCTATCATTTCAATTGCATTTTTAGTCGCCAGGTTCATGGCGGACATCCGGGCAGCGTGCTCGCTGGTAATAGATTCATACAGGGCTGCATAGACGCGTGCCTCAAGGTATTGAGGCAATACCTTATCCAGAACCGACTTCCTGTCCGGTTCAAAGAGGTAGTCAATGGGAATTTCCTGAGCCCCGGCTTCCTTAAGGGGAAGCTGTCTTTCTTCTACCACTACTTGCTGGAGGACAGATTTGAAACGATGATAGAACAGATACAGGGTATCGAAGGTATCTGCCAGATAGTCATCTATGATACCCTTGGAGAGAGATTTGATCCATTCATCACTTAGCCCTCCTAAAACTTCCACAAACTCCTGCCGGATTTTTACTGGTCGCTTCTTAAAATAGTCACGACCCTTCTTTCCAATAACCGTTAAAGAAATGTCCTCAAACTTTTCCCGGTTTTGAGCAATAAACTGATCAACCCTCTGGCACACACTAAGATTGAATCCTCCACAAAGACCCTTGTCTGAGGTAATTACAAGAATCTCAAGTTTCTGAGGTTCCTTGGACGCGAGCAGCGGATGAGTTTTTTCACCTGTTCTGTCGATTAATCGTTCTACCACCCCTGTCATCTTCTCCACATAGGAACGCCACTTGAGGGTGGTTTCCTGGGCCCGTCTTAACCTCGCGGCAGCTATCATCTGCATGGCCCTGGTAATCTGCCGTGTCTTTTGGATAGAGGATATCCTTCTTCTGATGTCCCTTAGTGTTGCCATATCTTCCTGGTCAGGTCTGAACGAAAAGTTTCATTCACATAAAAATCCGAATATCGAATTACAGAATGTTCTAAACTACTACACCTATTTTTCTAGCCTTTGGTCATTTGAATTTGGTCATTGTTTCGGATTGATCCCTGCGGGAAGCTTCGCACGTGCTTCTGCCCGCCCTGGCGCGACTTTACTGAAAAAATCGGCTGGAGCTGTGATATTTCAGAAAAAGTGCACATAGAACTCCAGCAATGAAAATCAGGTCTGGGCCAGGGATTTCTTATTTCAAAAGACAAAAGTAGATTTTCGGTCAGATGCTCGTTATTTGTTATTTGTTCAGGGTGTGAATTTAGAATTAAACTCCTTTAACGCCTTTTCTATCTTCTCCTTAAGAGAGGCGTCCAGCTCTTTTTTCTCTTTCAACTCTCGCTCTATCTCCGGGAATTTTTCTTCAATAAAGGGATACAGCTCCTCCTCATACTTTTTCAGTGAGGACTCCGGAAAATCATCCAAGTACCCATTGTTACCGGCATAGATGATCATAATCTGCTTCTCCACCGAAAGAGGTTTGTATTGAGGTTGTTTTAAAACTTCCACCAGCCGGCTTCCCTTGGCCAGCTGGGCCTGAGTTGCCTTATCCAGGTCACTCCCGAACTGGGCAAAGGCTGCCATTTCACGATACTGCGCCAAGTCGAGCCTTAAGCTTCCTGCAACCTGGCGCATGGCCTTTATCTGGGCACTTCCACCCACCCGGGAGACCGAAAGACCCACATTGATAGCAGGTCTTACGCCTGAATAGAAGAGCCCCGGTTCCAAGTAGATTTGCCCATCGGTGATAGAGATTACATTGGTCGGGATGTAGGCCGAGACATCCCCTGCCTGCGTTTCAATAATCGGCAGGGAAGTAAGTGACCCTTCTCCCAGTTTATCATTCAGCTTGGCCGCCCTCTCCAAGAGGCGGGAATGGAGGTAAAAGATATCTCCAGGGTAGGCTTCCCTTCCTGGAGGGCGTCTTAAAAGAAGCGAAAGCTGTCGATAGGCGACAGCATGTTTTGATAGATCATCATAGATGGTGAGGGCGTGCCGCCCCGTATCGCGAAAATATTCTCCCATTGCACATCCCGCATAGGGTGCGATATACTGGAGGGGGGCTGGCTCACTCGCGGTAGCTACTACTACCGTAGTATAGGCCATTGCACCAAACCTCTCTAAAGTATCCACCACCCTTGCTACGGTGGATCTCTTCTGCCCGATGGCAACATAAATACAGAATACATCCTCTCCCTTCTGGTTAATAATAGTATCAATAGTAATTGCGGTCTTTCCTGTTTGGCGATCTCCTATGATAAGCTCCCTTTGGCCCCGACCAATAGGTATCATTGAATCTATAGCCTTTAACCCCGTTTGCAGGGCCTCCTTTACCGGACGTCTCGAGACCACTCCAGGGGCTTTTTTTTCAATTGGTCCATAATTCTTCGATACAATAGAGCCTTTTCCATCGATAGGCTGTCCAATTGCATTGACCACCCTTCCTACCAGCTCTTCTCCTACCGGAACCTGGGATATGCGATGGGTTCTCTTCACCAGATCACCCTCTTTAATCTTCGTGTCCTCTCCCAGGAGGGCGACCCCCACATTGTCTTCTTCAAGGTTGAGAACCACCCCAAAAAGATCACCCGGGAATTCCAGTAGCTCTCCGGCCATCGCTTTCTCGAGACCATAAATCCGGGCGATACCATCACCAACGGAAATAACCGTTCCCGTCTCGCTTACCTCAACCTGTTGCTCATATCCTTCAATCTGCTTCCGAATTATTTGGCTAATCTCTTCAGCCTTTAATTCTGCCATGCTCATTCCTTCCTTAATGTTTCGGCTAAGTTGCGGAGCTGGGTACGAACAGAACTGTCGATAAGAAGATTATTCACCTTAACCATAATCCCGCCGATGAGCTCCTTGTTAACCTTGCTTTTTAACACAATCTTTTTTTTCAGAGCCTTCTCCAGGCTCCCCTCTAGTGTAGTCAATTGATTATCTTCAAGAGGAATAACCGAATGGACAGACACCCTGACCTGTCCTTCACACTCATCAACCATGTCACCATAGTGCTTGATGATTATCGGCAGCTGTTGAATTCGGTCCTTTTCAACCAGTAGGGAAAAGAAGTTAATCACTTCTACGGACAAGTCGGTTCCCTCAAGAATTCTCATGAGCAAATCCTTTCTGGAACGATTAGAAAAAGAGAGGTTTAAAAGGGTGGCCTTTAATATGGGAACCTTTTGGATCATTTCCTGAACTTCGGTAAGCTCACGGGCATACTGCGTATAAGTTCCCCTGTCAATACCGATATCCATAAGTGCCCGGGCATACCGTCTGGCAGCAATCCAGCTCATAACCTCACATCTCTTATTTTAATGAGTGTCTCTTCGATCGCCTTTTTCTGATCATCCTGGTTGTAATGCTCCCTGATCAACTCTTCCGCCATGCGTACAGAAGTATACACGGCCTCTTCCCTAAGATCTCGCCGCATCCTCTTACCCTCCTGGAGGATAATACCCTTTGCCTGGTCTACTATCCTCTGCGCCTCCTCCTCAGCCTCCTTAATGATCTGCTCCTTTTCTCTATTACCCTCCTGCTGGAGCCTCTCCAGGATTTCCGCTTTTTCTTGCTCTAAAGAGTCAATCTTTTCCTGATAGCTTTTGAGCAGCTCTTCTGCCCTCTCCTTCAGCTGATGTGCTTCGGCAATTTCTTTCTCGATTCTCTCTTTGCGCTGAATGAAAAAGCTTTTCACCACAGGGGCTGCAAAAGTGCACACAATATAAAGGAAGAGCACCAGATTGTAAGTCTTGTAGAGCATGTCCTTTACCGCATGGGGAAGCGGAACCAGGACCAGCACCAGGCCGGCCACAAGAAAAAGCACTATGTGAACCTGCCACTTTTTCATCGGATATCTCTCCCCAGAATCTTCCCGGTCATCTCTTCAGAAAAGTTAATCGACAGCTGTACCAGTTCCTTCCGCACCTCACTCACGCTTGCCTCGAGATCCCTCCTCGCATTGCTGATGTAATCAGAACTTTTTGTCCGCGTCTCACTCACAATTCCTTCACCCATAGACTGCCCCTCTCTTCTTTGCATCTCTTTAGAAGATACGCCCTGAGAGGTGGCCTCAGACACTCCCGATTCGTATTTTTTCCTCAAGTCCTCAGCTTCAACCGTCAAATCACCTGCCTGGGTGCGAGCGCCCAGTGTCTTTGCTTCCCTCTCTTCGACCATCTTGAGAAAGGGCCTGAAGATAAGTCGATTAAGTATCCACATCAGCAAAAGGAAATTGATGATCTGTAAAAAGAGCGTACTGTTTAATTGGAGCATCTTTTGACTCTCCTGGATCGAAAAAAGCCTATGTGTATCCTTTAATCTTAGAATTTTAAAATCAGCATAAAGGAGACAACCAGTGCATAAAGCACCAGTGATTCCTGAAAGGCCAGCCCAATAATCAAGGGGGTCTGAATTTTTCCCGCTGCCCCCGGGTTCCTGGCAATTCCTTCAAGGCCTGTCGAGATAGACTTTGCCTGGGCCAGCACTCCGGCAATCGCGGCAAAGCTGATACAAAAACCCCCGACCGCCGCGATGATACCTTTCGCGTTCGAGCTGAGTCCCTCTCCCTCTTCCGCGGCCCACACAAACGGGGCAAAGGCCAGCGTGAGGACCACTCCGAGAAATGCGATAGCTAAAATTCTTCTGTGTTTCTTCATTACTGCACCTCCTTAGCAACTATTGATTTGAAGTTTAATGTTCGCCGGGCTCCACCGCCAGACTGATATAGATGATTGAAAGCAAAGAAAACACCAGTGCCTGGATTGCAGACACGAAAGTACCCAGGGCCAGATTAAACACGGGAACACCCAGCGGAACCAGGTTGGAAAAAATCTCTAAGACCTTATGATCACCCATGATGTTTCCGAAGAGACGGATCGAAAGCGAGAAGGGGCGTGCCAGATGTCCGACTATCTCAATGACAAACATAAAGGGGGCAAGCCACCAGATGGGACCCGCAAAGTGCTTGAGATAGGAGAGCCCGTGCTCCCTGAACCCTATGACTTGATAGGAGAAAAATACAATAATAGCACAACCTGCATTGATATTGATGTTCTCCGTGGGGGGCAAAAAGCCGGGGATAAGACCTATGAGATTGCCTAACAAAACAAAGATAAACACTGCACCGATAATGTAGATGAATTTTCTGCCTTCCCTTCCCATATTATCGTCAATCAGGCTGCACACAAACTCCACCACCGCTTCCAGTATATTCCCCATGGTCACCTTATCGCTGGGAACTATCTTGGGAGGTGATGTACGTTTAACATAGACGGCAATCCCAATTAAAATAATGCTTACCAACAAGGAGTGGCCGATAGCACTGACATTTATATTTCCAAAGTCGCATATTTTATCGGTATGGTGCTCCAGACTGGATATATATTCCCAGAAAGGGAGAAGCGAAAGCCAGGTAAATCCTCCCTCTTCTGAAGCGAAGCTTGGAGATGCGGAGAAGAGAGCTACAAGATTACACAGGGACAGTATACTAAGTGTCTTAATTTTCTTCATAGAGACTATTGCTTTTTAACAGGATCATCCCAGAAAAACTTAGCCAGCGCCATTAACGCGAGGGTTATCACGATAGAGGACAGGCCAATAACCAGCCCAATGGGGTCAACTTGTTTGGAATACAAAAGAACAAAAACCACGAGAGCAAGCAGGGCAAATTTAAACAACGGGAGCAAACCCGGGAGCATCTTCTTTTGAGAGGTCTCTGAGGTCATTTTTACCACAATCCTATGGAGCAGAATAAAGTTTATAAAAGCAAGAAACGACCCCGCAAGAACTCCCAGGGTAAAAGGAACCGACTTAAAAAAAAGAGATCCAGCCAGGAGCACCACCGAGGTAATTAAAGTCCCCACCTTAATTGTTTTAAGGCTCCAGGATGTCTCTTGTGCTTTATCGGCCACAGCCACGGTTACAACTTTTTTAAGATATTAAACAGGGTTCTAAGACCACAGAGAAAACCACCTATCGTCCCCAGGAGCATTAACCAGGGTAGGCTATTGAGCTTGCTGTCCAGATAGTAGCCACCGAGTGCCCCCACCACCACCGGCGCCGCGAGCTCAAAACCCAGTGCTATTAGCTTAGCACTTTTTTTTATCGCATTTCTTTCTTCATCCACAACAGAACAAGGATTAGATCATCCTTTTGCTTTATAAAGAATAAAAATGACCCTTTTTTAAAAAATGACTAGGAGTCTGTCGGAAAACGTCCATCTGCTGCGTTACACTCATCCTTCGTCATTGCAGCGTACTCATAAGTACGCCTCATTCCTCAGGATTTCGTGCGCCTTGCATCCAAACATTTTTCAACAGCCTCCATACAAGTGGTATTCCGACAGGC
>JAZFSJ010000197.1:0-7175 GCA_036446115.1 Thermodesulfobacteriota bacterium
TTAAAATCTAAAGGGTCAGATACTTTTTCATTTTTGTGAATTTGTAGTTACCGATCCCGGTCACTTCCCTTAACTCATTCAGACTGGTAAAATTACCATGTTTCTCACGATGGCGAATGATTGCACGTGCAGTTTTCTCTCCAATTGTGGGTACCACCACCAACTCCTCTACACTCGCAGTGTTAATACTTATAGGTATAAAAAAGAGAAGTCTTTTTTCAGGCCCCATCATCCCTACGGTAAAGGAAGCGGGGTTGCTGCCAATGGTAATCTTAGCACCGTTTGCTACCTCAGTTAAAAAGTGCTCTTGTGCGAGCGCCACGTCACCTTTAACCCCTCCTGCTCTCTCTATCACCTCACCCAAGCTCACTTCATTTTCAAAACAGTAGATGCCGGGATTTTCAACTTCTCCCACTATCTCTACCGCGAGGGGATACGGTTTTATCTCTTCAATTGCTGGTGATTGTGTAAAAAAGGGCAGGTTTCTTAAAGGAAAGTATCTGAAGAAAAAAATGGTGAGCAATAAACATATAATTATGAGGGTGACGTAGTACTGGTTTGATGTGAAGGTTTTCATTTTTCAAAGGATGATTATTAACTTAGTTACTCATTGTTTGCTTTGAAAACCCCGTGCTTTGCACGGGGTCGCAAAAGGAAACATTAGCACTTTCGTGCATCCTTTATTTAACGGCCTTTGGCCGTAAAACAAAGCCACCCGTTTCACGGGTGGGAGTTTACTTTCTTTCATCCTTATAGAGCTTATAATTGATGCTGTCAACGAGTGCCTTCCAGCTTGCCTCAATGATGTTCTCTGAAACCCCTACGGTCCCCCACTTATTCTTCCTGTCCCCGCTTTCAACTAACACACGCACTTTTGATGCGGTTCCCTCACCACTTGTAAGCACCCTTACCTTATAATCAATAAGCTCAGTCTCTTTTAATTGGGGATAAAATTTCTCCAAAGCTTTTCTCAGAGCATTATCAAGGGCATTCACCGGGCCATTACCCAAAGCGGCGGTATGTTCCGTCTTTCCCCCTACCTTAACCATAATCGTTGCTTCACAGACTGGATGTTCTCCCTCCCTTCTCTCATTGATGATCCTAAACCCAACCAGATCAAAATATCTCCGCTTCGTTCCCAACGCTTCCATCATCAAAAGTTCAAAAGAAGCCTCAGCCCCCTCGAATTGAAATCCCTGACCCTCCAGATCCTTGAGCCTCTCCACAATCTCATGCACCACCGGATCCTTACTTGATATATTGATCTTAAACTCCTTTGCTTTCTGTATAATGCTACTCTTGCCAGAGAGATCAGAAATTAAAACCCTCTGAACATTTCCCACCAGTTCAGGCGAAACATGCTCATAGGTCTCTGGTTTCTTCTGAATAGCGCTTACATGTATACCTCCCTTATGGGCAAAGGCACTGCTTCCCACATAAGGTTGGTGTTTCAGCGGCTGAAGGTTAGCCAGCTCATAAACGAACCTTGACACCTCCTGAAGTTTTGCAAGCTGCTTTTTACTGATACAATTGCAATTGAGCTTTAACTTGAGATTGGGAATGATCGAACACAAGTTGGCATTACCGCAACGCTCCCCCATTCCGTTAATAGTGCCCTGGACGTGACCGATGCCGAGCTGAACTGCAAGAATAGTATTGCCTACAGCAAAATCCGCATCATTATGGGTATGGATACCCAGCGGGGTTTTGGTAATACGTTTCTTTGCCTCTTTAATGATATCACTTAACTGATGAGGTAAGGTACCTCCATTAGTATCACACAGGATAATACAATCGGCGCCAGCCTTTGATGCCGCTTCCACCGTTTTCAGGGCGTACTGGTGATCGGCCTTGAAACCATCGAAGAAGTGCTCAGCATCAAAAAACACCTCAGTAAAATGTTTTTTGAGATAGGAAACGGTATCAGAAATGAGCTTTATATTCTCTGCAAGCTTGATACGCAAGGCAGCCTTCACATGGATATCCCAGCTCTTTCCAAAGATGGTAACCACACTGGTTTTAGCGCTAATGAGTGATTTCAGATTACGGTCTTCCTCAGGTAGTATCCCTGCCCTGGCAGTACTGCCAAAAGCAGTTATCTTAGCATGTTTGAACGTAATTCCTCTTATCTCCTTAAAAAAACGCATATCCTTAGGGTTGGATCCCGGCCATCCACCCTCAATATAGTGAATCCCCAGATCATCAAGTTTTTTGGCAATCCTTACCTTATCTTCTACCGTGAAAGAAATATCTTCGGCCTGGCAACCGTCCCTCAAGGTTGTATCATAAAGTATTACTTCCTGCATAACCCATTCCCGCTTTTAATGATCATGATTCAAGATGGATGATCCATGATAGTTTAATTTATTTTCAATCCAATATCCCTGGCCCAGACCGGTTTTTCCGTGGACACCGAAAATCAGCCCCAGAGTGTTAATACAGTGAAAAAAAGAAATCTATATACATCGCGCCAGGGCGGGCCGCAATCCAAAATCCAAAATCCAAAATCCAAAATCGAGAGGCCCCCTCCCTTTAGACTTACTATTCCTCACTCACCAGATCTTCACCCAGTTCGAAGGCATCATGGAGCACTCTTACCGCCAGCTCCGCATATTTGGAACTGGTTACACAAGAAATTTTAATCTCAGAGGTGCTGATCATCATAATATTAATCCCCTCATCAGCCAGGGCTTTAAACATCTTGGCAGCAACCCCCGCATGGCTCCTCATTCCTACACCAATGATAGAAACCTTCACAATATCTTTATCAAATTGAACATCGGCTGCACCAATTTCCTTGACGATCCTTTTAATTACCTCAAAAGCCTTCTCATAACCAGCCTCGGCAACAGTAAAGGTAACATTAGTAAACCCATCCTCACTTACATTCTGGATGATCATGTCTACATTAATGTTTGCCTCAGCGAGCGGATTGAATATCATTGAGGCTATACCGGGTTTGTCAGGCACCTTTAAAATAGTTATTTTAGCCTCTTTTTTATTATAGGTCACACCTGAAACAGCAACTTTTTCCATGGTCTCATCCTCCTTAATCACCAAGGTTCCAAGGTTCTCTGAAAAAGTGGAACGCACATGAATAGGAACATTATATTTTTTTGCAAATTCCACCGAGCGTGTATGTAAAACCTTTGCCCCTAAACTCGCCATCTCCAGCATCTCGTCATACGATATCTTATCCAGTTTCCTGGCATTGGAACAGATACCGGGATCAGTGGTATATACCCCCTCTACATCAGTATAGATCTCACATACGTCAGCATTGAGAGACGAAGCGATAGCAACAGCAGTAGTATCAGAACCTCCTCTGCCCAGGGTGGTAACACTCCCCTCTTCATCAATACCCTGAAATCCCGCAACCACAATGATACCATCTTCTTTTAATTCTTTTGTGATCTTTTCAGAATCAATATTCAAGATACGGGCCTTGGTGAATTCACTGTCAGTGATAATCTTAATTTGAAAACCTAAAAAAGAGACCGCCCTATGACCCAAGGCCTGTATCGCCATGCAAAGGAGTGCAATAGATACCTGTTCACCTGTGGAAACCATCACATCGTATTCCCGCTCATCCGGCTTATCAACAATCTGATGAGCAAGATCGATCAAGCGGTCGGTCTCACCGGCCATTGCAGAGACTACTACCACCAGATTATTGCCTGCCTTTTTTGTCTCCACCACCCTCTTCGCTACATGCCGTATCTTGTCTACAGTGCCTACTGAAGTCCCCCCGTATTTCTGAACGATTAATGCCACCTGTTGTTACCTCCTCTCTTTCTTATAAACATTCCACTCAAGGAAAGGTCCTTGAGAAAATTGATCCTTATGCGGTTTTACACTTAGTTGCTTCAAATGTTTTCAACTCGAACGCCTTGACTATCTCGGTATAACGGGCACCAATACCCCCTATGCTCATTTTCCTTGCACCGCGGTCTACATACTCCAGCATAATCATCAAGTGTTCTTTAGGTAAAAAAGTTTTTATCTTCTCCGCCCACTCAACAACAGCAACCCCATTACCCTGAAAGTACTCCTCCAAACCCAGGTCCTCAACCTCTGAAGGAGAATCTATCCTATAAAAGTCCAGGTGGTAGACTGGCACTCTCCCCCTGTATTCATTAATGATAGTAAATGTAGGGCTTGTTACATAGCACTCTCTGTCAACTCCCAAACCGTCAGCGATGCCCTGCGTCAGGGTTGTCTTTCCTGCGCCCAGATCACCTACCAGGGCAACGACATCACCCTTTGTAAGGAGCATGCCTAACAACCTTCCCCAATAGAGGGTCTGCTCATGACTTTTCGATAGCAACACTAACTGAGATTCCATAGCTTAACCACCTTAACCCTAAAGGACCCAATTCATCCGGCTGCGTTCATCTGCATCTAGGGAGAGTGGAAGTTTACGTTCCATAAATGCCTTCAGCATTCGGGGTATCTCATGTATCAAATCACCGGCGATTAATCCCACCGGTCCCTTTTCTACCGCAACCAGATCTCCCAAAAGACCGTGCATAAATACGGCCAGTTTAGCACTGGTGGGAATATCATAACCTTGAGATATGAACCCCGGAATCATACCTGTTAACACATCACCCATTCCCCCTGATGCCATTCCTGCATTTCCAGTAAGATTAACAGAAACCTTTCCGTCTGGTTCGGCAATGAGGGATCGCGCTCCCTTTAAAACAAGATAGCAGCCATACTCTTGAGCAAAATTCCTCGCCACAGTAACTCTATCTTGCTGAACTTCTTTCGAGCTTCCACCCGTAAGGCGCGCCATTTCACCGGGATGGGGGGTTAACACCACTGGAATTTTTGTCCGTTTCAATAATTTAAGGTTTAAGGCCAGTCCATTTATACCGTCTGCATCAACCACCAAGGGGATTGTACTCTTCTCCACAATCTTATGTACCAGTTTTACCGTATCCTCACGAGTTGAGATGCCAGGCCCCAACGCCAAGACGTTCTTCCCCTCCATCAGCCTTTCGATAGTATCAAAACTATCAACTCCTAGAAATCCTAGCTCCGTCTCAGCAAGGGGCTCAGTCATTACCTCTGTGAGCTTTTTTTCCATGATATCATTTAAACTTTCAGGGATTCCCAGGGTAACCAGACCCGCCCCCACCCTGGCTGCGGCTTGACAGGCCAGCGCAGCAGCTCCCGTTTTACCCTTTGACCCGGCAATAACTAACACATGCCCATAACTACCCTTATGAGCATTTGGATCCCTTTTTATGATAGAACGACTTAAGTTTTCAAAACACAGTACCTGGTCTGCGATTGCCTCCTCCTCTATGAGATAGGAAGGAATACTAATATCAATCACTTTCAATCTTCCCGTATAATCCGACCCGGGATGGACAAGCAATCCCCTTTTGGGCAGGGCAAAGGTAACGGTAAGATCGCTTTTCACACACTCACCCAGTACCTCTCCCGTATTTGCATCCAGTCCAGAAGGAAGGTCAACCGCTGCCTTAGGGATCTCCAAAAGATTGAGGTCGGCTATTACCTCCCTGGCCAGACCTTTAACCTCTGACTTAAGCCCGGTCCCAAAGATGGCATCAACAATGAGATCACATCCTTTAAGTTCCTCCACCTGCGCCTTCCACATATCAAGGTCTTTAATCTCAGTTACAGAGGTTTTCATCTTCAGCACAATATCAAGATTTAATTTAGCATCCCCCTTTACCTCTCCCCTGGCTGTCAACAAAAATATCTTAACGTCTGCTCCCCGATTCATCAAATAGCGCGCTATTACAAAACCATCACCACCATTGTTACCCTTACCGGCTATAACTGCAACTTTCCCTTTGAGAATCGCCGGATAGCTTTTCAATATTTCCCTTACCGCTCCCCTGCCGGCATTTTCCATCAGCACCATTCCAGGAATACCAGCTTCCTCAATAGTCCTTCGGTCCAGCCTCTGCATAATTTCAGCGGTAACAACCTTCATCGTCTGATTACTACACTCCTCTCTTTCTTACCCTTCTATCAACGCTATCATCTCTCTCACGGCCTTTTCCATACCCACCATAAGCGCTCGGGCAACGATACTGTGGCCGATACTAAACTCCTCGATCTCTTCAATCGATATCACTTTTTTTATGTTGTAATAATCCAACCCATGTCCGGCATTGATCCCCAGCCCTAATTGAGAAGCCACCCCAACTGCCTCAATTAGCTTTTGCAGTTCACTTTTCTCCTGGGTAAGGTTCTTTGCCTCTGAAAAGGCGCCGGTATGGATTTCGATATAGTCTGCCTCGATTTCTTCCCTTGAGACCTCTATCTGCTTCGGGTCGGGATCAATAAACACACTCACGATGATTCCTGCCTTTTGCAACTCTTTTACGTTCTTCTTTACAGATTTTCTATTGGTAATAACATCCAATCCCCCCTCTGTGGTAAGCTCCCTGCGCTTCTCCGGTACCAAAGTTGCTATATCAGGTTTAATTTTCTGAGCAATCTTGACCATTTCGGGCAATGCCGCCATTTCCAGATTGAGTTTTGTCTTAACAGTTTTTCTTAACAGCTCGAGATCTCTGTCCTGAATGTGTCTCCTGTCCTCACGCAAATGGACTATAATGCCATCACAACCTGCTAACTCTGCAAGTGCCGCAGCTACTACCGGATCAGGTTCATTACCTCCCCGGGCCTGCCTCACAGTTGCAATATGATCAACATTAACCATTACTCCAGCCATATGCCAACATCCCCCTTATTTCATGTACCTTTTTATTGTTCAATCAGTTCCTTGTTAACATCCACTTTAAACCACAATGGTTTAGCCTCAACCACGGTAATAGCCTCAGGAAGTGTTATTGCAGCCTTTTTTGAATACCTGCCTGGTTTCACCTCCTTCAAGTCAATAGAAGCAATGATAGCGTTCTCAGTGAGTTCTTTAACCAGATGGTAGGGACCTTTTATTGTTAATTGGAAGCTCAAAGGAGCAACCGTAGTCTTATAGAGCGCATTTACTACCTCTACCGTAATGTTGGGAAATACTTGTTCAATAATCTTTTCACTTATTGCAACTGAGGCCTCCACACTTTTTTTACTTACCGACCGAGGTGGATCAATACCGGTTAAATCAAGCACAACCTTCTTTTCAATATTTTCTTTCGCTCCTGAAACATCAAGGGGTTCAGTCATTACCTTCT
>JAZFSJ010000198.1:0-14912 GCA_036446115.1 Thermodesulfobacteriota bacterium
CGGCATAGTGTTCAATAAGCACCCCCAAAAATCTCTCCAGGGAGCCCAGTATTACCCGATGTAACATCACGGGACGATGCTTGCCTCCGTCTTTGCCGATATAGTTTAGATCAAATCTTTCCGGCAGGGAGAAGTCGCACTGGATAGTAGCACATTGCCACCTTCTGTCAAGTACATCTTTTAAGATGACGTCTATTTTGGGGCCGTAGAAGGCACCATCTCCTTCATTTATTTGATAGGGAAGATTGTGTTCATCGAGAACCTTTTTCAGGGCGGAAGTAGCCCTTTCCCAGTCTTCATCCGTGCCGATTGATTTTTCGGGACGGGTGCTCAGTTCCATCTCAAAATCGAAATTAAAGATCTTCATTACATCTGTTGCGAAATCAATAATGGCCTTGATTTCCTGGCCCAGCTGTTCAGGAGTGCAAAGAATGTGTGCATCGTCCTGGGTAAATTCTCTTACCCGTAGGAGACCGTGGAGTACGCCTGCCCGCTCATGACGGAGAACGGTACCCAGCTCAAAGTATCTCAAGGGAAGATCTCTATAGCTTCGGATTTTAGATTTGTAGATAATCATATGAGCAAGACAGTTCATCGGCTTAAGCCCGTATTGCTGTTCCTCAACTTCAGTAAAATACATGTATTCTCGATAGTTTTCCAAATGACCCGACTTTTTCCACAGATCCACCTTCAGGATTTGAGGGCCTTTTGCCAGTTGGTATCCCCTTTTTAAATGTTCCCTTACTTCAAAATCCTCAAGCAGTCTTCTCAGCAAGGCCCCCTTAGGATGGTAGATGATTAGTCCTGCTCCCACCTCCTCGTTAATGCTGAAGAGTTCAAGCTCCTTGCCGAGCTTTCTGTGATCTCTCTTTTTAGCCTCTTCCAGTTGGTTAAGGTAATGGTCAAGTTTTTCCTGATCGGCAAAGGCGGTTCCGTAGATTCGTTGTAACATTTTATTTTTTTCATTTCCCCGCCAGTAGGCTCCCGCAACGCTGGTTAATTTAAAGGCCTTTGCCTTTCCCGTAGAAGGAATATGGGGACCCCGGCAAAGGTCAGTAAAATTACTCTGGGAATATACAGAAATCTTCTCATCGTCCATTTCTTCTAACAGTTCTACCTTATAATTCTCACCCTTTTCCTGGTAAAATTTTAGTGCCTCCTGTTTGGATAATTCTTTCCTTTCTATGGGGAGGTCTTTTGCCATAATCTCCTTCATGCGGGTCTCAATCTTTTCGAGGTCTTCCGGGGTAAAGGATCTTTCATAATCAAAGTCATAGTAAAAACCGTTTTCAATTGAAGGTCCAATACTTATTTTAATTCCAGGATAGAGTTCTTGTACTGCCTGGGCCATGATATGTGAGGTAGAATGCCGTAAGATATCCTGCCCCTCTGTGGAATCACAACTGATGAATTCGAGCTTTGCATCCTCTGTAAGGGGTGAACTTAAATCAAGCATACTTCCATTGACCTTAGCCGCTATAGTAAAGGGAAGGATGTCTCCTCTTGCTTCAATGATTTTTGCAAGAGGTGTACCTTTGGGGTATGTCGCCGAACTTCCATCCAAAAATGTGACTTTGATCGATGCTTGCTGTGACACGACGTTACCTAACTTAATGAATTATAAAGGGTCGTTTGTATGAAAATTAATAAAAGGCACCACAAGAAAAACCCTTCATGATGCCTCTTGTTCTGCATATTAATTGTTGAAATTATTATTAATCAATAGTGAGAGATCTAAAAAGGTGGTAGGCACGGGCGGTTTCGAACCGCCGACTTCTACCGTGTCAAGGTAGCGCTCTCCCCCTGAGCTACGCGCCTATAATCTGTTAAAGGGTTTGTTAAAAACAGGCTAATTTAATATCAATTTAATCAATTTTTGTCAAGAAAATTATTTAGTTAGGATTCAAGGCCGCCTGAAATACGAACACTTTTTTTTAATGTTAGATAAGAATGGCAAGAATCTGGGGGCAATTCACTGTGAGGTAAGATCTGGCTTTTTCAGGTGCCATTTTGTGTGTTGTTCATAGGCATGGGCAACCTTAAGCAACTTCTCCTCCTGGAAGAAATTAGCCAGAATCTGGAGCCCGATGGGCAGTCCCTCACTACTTAATCCGCAGGGGATTGAGATGCCTGCAATTCCTGCCAGGTTGGCAGGTATGGTAAATATATCAGAGAGATACAACTTTAAGGGGTCATCCACTTTCTCACCGATTTTAAAAGCGGTGGTAGGATAAGTGGGGGTAACGATTACATCGCACTCTTTAAACGCTTTTTCGAAATCATTGCGAATAAGAGTCCTTACCTGGGAGGCCTTCTTATAATAGGCATCGTAGTATCCTGCAGATAGTGCATAGGTTCCTAACATAATACGGCGTTTTACCTCTGCACCAAACCCTTCTGAGCGGGAGCGTTTATACATATCCAGTAATCCTACATCTTCTGGAGTTCGATAGCCATATCGTACACCATCATAACGGGCAAGGTTGGAACTGGCCTCTGCCGGTGCAATCAGATAGTACACTGCGACTGCGTATTCAGTATGGGGCAGGGAAACTTCTTTAATCTCCATTCCCAGCCCTTCCAGCACCTTTACAGCTTCTCTGATTGGTCCCTCCACTTCCCCGTCCAATCCCTCGATAAAGTATTCCCTGGGAATACCCACACTCATCCCTTTAACCTCTCTGCCGAGAACCTGGGTGTAGTCGGGAACCTCTGTGTCTACCGAGGTTGTATCCAGGGGATCATACCCACAGATCTCATTCATTAAGATGGCGGTATCTTTAACATCCTTTGTCATGGGACCAATCTGATCCAGGGAAGAGGCAAAGGCAACTAAACCGAATCTGGAAACCCTCCCATAGGTTGGTTTCAAACCCACCAGACCGCAGCACGCGGCAGGTTGCCTAATGGACCCACCAGTGTCGCTGCCCAGAGCCCCTATACATTCGTCTGCAGACACCGCAGCGGCAGAGCCTCCGCTGGACCCCCCTGGAATCCTTCCTAGGTCCCAGGGATTTCGGGTGGTACCAAAATGTGATGTCTCCGTGGTAGAACCCATAGCAAATTCATCCATGTTAGTGCGTCCTATAAAAACCACATCTTTTTCTCTCAGCTTTTTAATCACTGTTGCATCGTAAGGGGCGATGAAGTTTCCTAATATCTTTGACCCACAGGTTGTTTTTACCCCTTGAATGCACAACACATCTTTAATAGCCAGGGGAATACCTGTCAGGGTGCTTAATTTACCCTGTCCGATATTTTTGTCTGCCTGCGTTGCCTGTTTAATTGCCAGCTCAGGGGTTAAGGTGGTGTAGGCATTAACCTTTTCTTCTACCGATTCGATTCTTTTAAGGGTCGACTCAGTGATCTCTTTAGAGGTCACTTCTTTCTTGCTGAGCAATTCGTGCAGTTGATGAATGGTGAGGTTTGATAATTCCACTCGTAACCTTTATAGACTATTCTATTATTTTGGGAACCTTGAAACAATTTTTCTCTTTTGAGGGTGCAGTTTTAAGTAAAAGATCTTTGTCGGAAAAGCCTTCTGCCGCATCATCGCGAAAGACGTTTTTTATTACAACCGCGTGAGATGTGGGTTCAATATTACTGGTATCTACCGCTTGTAATTTATCAAAGTATTCCAGGATGGTATTCAATTGATGGGCTAAGACCTCAAGCTGTGCATCATCAAATTGGAGCCTGGCCAGCTCCGCCACATGTTCAACTTCTTTTCTGTCAATCTTCACTTTATCCTCCTAATTACACATTTGTGGGCTGCTGCTCCCAGTGTTTATTCCAATAGTCGAAGGCAACCGGCCAGTTTGCCTGCTGGGACTGCACCACAAAGCTCATGATTTCATAAGCCTGCTTAATTTGTTCTTCCTGTTCGGGCCATGTTTCCTTCCGCGCTATGGCCTGAACCAGGCGCCGGCCGAGATCTGCGGAAGCTTTTTCTAGTTGTGCATTTTCATCCGGGTCTTCGAACTGCAGCAGTACACCGCTCACACCTTTGATAAGCCTTAAGCCAAACTGGCTCAGGATTTTCGTGCAATAGCTCTCAACGTCTTCCGGCGGGGAGCCACCGCAGGTTACGACGGTTGTGGTGTATTTGCCGTAAAAACGCATGCAATGCAGCGGCAGGCTGCAGCGGTCAAGCAAAGCTTTAAGCTGTGCGGTTACACCAAACATGTAATTGGGGACCGCAAATACTATGCCGTCGGCTGCAAGCATACTGTCTAAGATCTTTTCAAAGTCATCCTGCTGATGACATTTGCCTTTGGTATGACAGATTTCAAGGCAGCCTTTGCAGGGATGAACCGTCAGTGAATCAAATGAAAAGAGTTCCGTCTGTGCGCCGGCGTCTTCGACTGCCGCGAGCAGGGGCTTGAGCAGCCTACCGGTAAAACCGCGCATGCCGCGCGGGCTTGCCTGGATAACTGAAAGTTTCATAGTGTTACCTCATTTTGGTGTTAATAAATTGAAAAATTATCAATAAAACTACTGATACCATCAAGACATTGAAGTGCGTGAAGGTTATAGCTAACGAAAAGAACAGCCATTGACTTTTGTACTTGTGATTTACTATTGGATGTCCCCAATTTCTTCAGCTGTGTTAATGGAGAAAGTATAGGAAAATTCTTCTTGTGTGTCAACAAAAGGATGATCAAAAGATGTGGCCTGGCTGCGCTCCCTGGCCTGGCTGCGCTCGGCCAAGCCCGGGCAGGCGGCCAAGCAACTGGGTCTGATGTAACATTTGCGGGTTTTTTAATTTTTGACTACGATTTTATAACAAAGTATAATGCTTCTCAGCAGAAAGAGGAGGATTTTAACCCAGATTTTGCAGTAGACGTTGTAGCGAGGCGTTTTCTACAGGATGAGTTTGCGGAGATAGCATATGAAATACAAAATAATATTAGCATCAGCCTCAAAGAGGCGTTCAAAGATACTTAAAGAGTGTGGGATAGCGCATAGAGTTGCGGTGAGTAATGCTTGTGAGAAGATGGATTGCAAAAGGGGGGCAAGGTTTAATGTTTTGCATAATGCTCAGGCTAAGGCAGAACAAATAGCAGATAGATACAAAGAAGGTTTTATTATTGGCGCTGATACAGTTGTTTTATTGGGAAAGCGGCTTATCGGAAAGCCTGAAACAAGAAGGCAAGCAAAGTCATTTCTTAAGGCATTTTCAGGAAAGACACTTTTTGTTTATACTGGTCTTTGCGTGATTGATGCAAAAAAAGGAAAGTCAGTAACTGAAGTTGATATATCAAAGGTCTACGTCAGGAATCTTTCACCCGGAGAAATAGATAAATTTGTGAGCATAGCCGGTCCTCATGATAAGGCAGGTGGTTTTTCAATAGAAGGTCCTGGAACATTGATATTCGATAACATAGAAGGTTCATTCTATAATATATTAGGTCTGCCAATGATGAAGATTGATAAACTTTTTAGGAAATTAGGTGTGGACCTCCTGCGCTTAGCTGTTTAAATTCCTCATGAATCCAAAAATATATTTAGCCCCTATGGCGGGCATAACAGATCTTCCCTTTAGGCTTATAAGTCGTGGGTTAGGCGCTAAGCATTGCTTTTTCGAAATGCTCGATGCAAAAGCCACAGTTTATAACCACCCGGCAAGCAGACGCTGTCTAAAAACTCTTAAGAAAGACTTTCCCATTGCCGCGCAATTAGTAGGCGGGGATCCTTGTGTAATGCTTGATGCTGCCGAAAAACTTACAGCTCTTGTAGATATATCTTTTTTGGATATAAATAGCGCTTGTCCTGCAAAAAAAATAATAAAAAAAGGAGCTGGCGCAGCCCTGTTAAATGATACGGCAACTCTTGGCAAAATCATTAAAAAATTATCTTCTAAGTTGCGAATTCCAATTACAGTTAAGCTAAGGACGGGTTTTAACAAAAGAGATATTAAGGAATGCGTTAAAACCGCCAAGATATGTCAGACAAACGGAGCATCCATCGTTTTCATACACGGCAGGACAAGTTCACAAGGGTATTATGGCGATATCGACTATGAATCAATAAAGGCTGTCAAAGTTGCCCTAAAGATACCCGTGTTTGGAAGTGGAAACATATTTAATCCTTTTATGGCTAAGAAGATGCTTGATGAAACAGGGTGCGATGGAATCTTGGTTGCCAGAGGTGCACTTGGCAACCCCTGGATATTTAAAGATATTGAGAACTATTTGAAAAAAGGCAAGACTCTTAAAAAACCAACCTTAGCGGTAAAGAAAAAGATCCTTAAAAAACACCTTGCGTACATAGAAAAATATAAGGACATGACAGATAATGATAGAATAGGTTTCATGGGCAAGGTAACGATGTGGTATCTTAAGGGTCTTCATAGTGCAACAAAAATTCGCGTGTGTATATCTAAGGTAACATCATACCAGGAATTGATTAGCTTGATAGACCAGGTGGATGAACGTCGGTGCTGTTTAAAGAGCGGTTAATTTTGGGTATGTGAAAATACGGTACGAGAGACACTAGGTAGAAAAAAAACAAAACTACTCAGACAGGCCATAAGCCGAGTTCTGTTCCTGAATATGATAATCCAGGCAATGGTCATTCATCTGGGATACCTGTTGCCAGGTAGCTCTAGCGACCTACCCGGGAGCTTCAGGCGGGCCACCTGATGAGATGATTAACACCTCGGTGCTCCTCTATTTGGTCTTGCTCCAGGTGGGGTTTGCCAAGCTATCCCAATTACTTGGAATACTGGTGAGCTCTTACCTCACCATTTCACCCTTACCCCTCGACGTACTTAAGGGCGGTATATTTTCTGCGGCACTTTCCTTACCCCGGGAATACCGGGGCAGTTGTTATTAGCAACCACCTTGCCCTCTGGAGCTCGGACTTTCCTCCAATTCCGGCTTCCCGGAACCAGCGACCATTTGGCCTGTCTGAGTAGCTTCGTTTATTGCCTAAAAATTCCTTATTACTAGATGATTCAGTGACCATAGGATAGATTGTTACTCACAGAACGACGTCAGGCAAATCCTAATATCAAATGTCTGAAACGCTACTTACTTTTGAATCATATTGTTTTGAATTTTGTTTTTTGGTCATTTGAATTTTTTTAGTGCTTCGTGCTTCGGATTTCGTGCTTTCTCACCCTGTTGTTCCATCACCCAGTATCTGGGTTTAACATCTAGCAGCTTGTTCTCCAGGATGCTAAATTCCGTAATCTCCGTTTTGTTCGTCAATTGCCAGATTGGCTAATTTATCTGCTTGCTTGTTCTTCTTCCTGTCGATACAGATGATATCATATTGTATAAATTGTGATAAGAGCTTTTTTGCCTGTTGGGATAGAGATTTCATCTTTATATCCCTTACCTTATAGATTCCCTTAATTTGTCTTACCACGAGTTCAGAATCTAGATAGAGGTGAATAACCTCAGCTTTTAATTTTAGTGCTTCTTGAAGCGCTATGATTAACGCCAGGTACTCGGCAACATTGTTTGTGGTATTACCCAAATATTTTTTTACTTTTTTAATAATTTTGCCACGTTCGTCACATATGATAACACCTGCACCTGCTTCCCCGGGATTTCCTCTCGATGCTCCATCGGTGTAAATATGCAGTTGTTGGAAAGGTAGGATGTCTTTGATTTGAGATTCGCGTTTTGCAGTCATCTTATCAAGGGTCAGGGTTGTAAGGGTAGAGGCGCGGCCTGGTGATTTTCTTCCCAATAGAGGATTCGGCTGCAATGGGGGCATTTGATTATGGTCTGGCACTTTTTTACTTCGTTGAACAGTTGGGGAGGGATATTCATATGACATCCCTGACAACAGCTGTCTTCCACAGGAACAACAGTGGAATAAGGATGTTTTTGTTTTATCTTTTGGTACTGGCCCAACAACTCTGATTCCATCTGCGATAGGAGTTCCTCCTTCGCTTTTTGCTGTTCCTCCATTTCTTTTGTGTGCTCTTCTAATTTCTTTTCCAATGCTATCTTTTTCTCTTCGGTTGTTTTTACGGTAAGTTTGAAATGTTCTTCAGTTTCCTTCATACTTTTTTTAGTGTTATCGATTTTTTCCATGAAAAAGAGGATCTCTTCTTCAAACTTTGAATTTTGTTTTTTCGTAGCTTCTATTTCCTTCAGGGCAGCTTGATACTCTTTATTAGTTTTTACGGTAGTTAATTTTTCATTAGCCTTTCTTACCTTTTCTTCCTCTATGGCTAAATCTTGTTCTTTGGCAGCCCTCTTTTTGGTGATTTCTTCCAATTGCTTTTCTTCTGATTGAAGTGCTTCCCTTTCTTTTTGCAGAGTTTCTTCTAATTGTGTTATTTTTTTTGGATGCTCTTCCTGTACCCTTTGAGCTTTAATAATAGCTGAATCAATCATTTGTAATTTAATCAGAAATTCTAATTGTCCTTTCAAAATTTTCCTCCTTCCCAAGGTTTTACCACAGAGTTCGCAGAGAAAGCGTTAAATATCAATAAGCTATGAGTATTTTTATTCCCTTTCTCCTTTATCCTCTGTGATTTTTTTATTTAGGAGATGGGATAATAAAAAATGCACCCTGATGGAAGGTGCATTTTAATTCTCCGGCTTTCTTAACTGGTGATAGCAAGGTTTTCAGTTGTATAGTTAAAAAATAGATTTTCATAAAATTCTTTTTGGTGGGCTCACCAGGATTCGAACCTGGGACCTTCCGGTTATGAGCCGGTGGCTCTACCAGCTGAGCTATGAGCCCACACCTGACATGTCAACGTTCAGTAAATGTCCTGAGCTTTTTACTCCTACTGGGATGCCTTAGCTTACGCAGTGCCTTGGCTTCAATCTGTCTGATTCTTTCCCTGGTTACGTCGAAATCCTGCCCAACCTCCTCCAGGGTATGGTCTGCCTTTTCTCCTATGCCAAACCTCATCCTTAAAACCTTTTCTTCCCTGGGAGTTAAAGTGGATAGTATCTTTTTAGTTTGATCCTGCAGATTGCGGTTAACTGCGGCTTCCCCGGGAGAAGCGATCTTTTTATCTTCAATAAAGTCACCTAAGTGGCTGTCTTCTTCCTCTCCTATAGGAGTCTCTAGGGATATAGGTTCCTTGGCAATTTTTAAAACCTTCCTTACCTTATCCAGAGGAAATTCGATCTTTTTGGCAATCTCTTCCGGGCTGGGCTCTCTGCCTACTTCCTGAACCAGGTGACGGGAAGTTCTAATTAACTTGTTGATGGTTTCAATCATATGGACCGGAATTCTTATAGTTCGTGCCTGGTCGGCGATAGCTCTGGTGATAGCCTGCCGGATCCACCAGGTTGCATAGGTGCTGAATTTGTATCCCCTTTGATACTCAAATTTATCAACAGCCTTGATAAGACCTATATTTCCCTCTTGAATCAGATCCAGGAATTGTAAACCCCGGTTGGTATACTTTTTTGCCAGACTTACTACCAGTCTCAAATTGGCTTTTACCAGTTCATCCTTGGCAAGCTTGGTTTTGATTTCTCCCTCATCAATCGATTTAATGACATTTTTCAGTGTCTTAGCATCAAAAGTTGCCTCAAGTTCAATGCGTTTGATCTTCTTCTGGGCATTTTTTAGGGTCTTCTCGTATTCCAATAATTCTTTTTTGGGAATGCCGGTTTCCTTTACTGCCTTCCTTTCTTCATGGCGGCTCTTCTTTAGCCGGCGGAATAACTTCTTGAGCTCTTTAAGTGGGGTGTTTGTTTTTTCTATACATTGAGTGATTTCTCCCTCGGCATTCTCTAGTCTTTCAAGGAAGTGCTTTAATTTGTGGGCAACCCTTTCAACCTGGGCATTGTTAAGATTGATCTGGTTTACCAAATCGAGTGTCTTCTTGGATTTTTGATCGAGCTTCTTTTTTAACTCTTTCTTTTTTGCCTCACTTAGGTTTTTCTGAGTCAATTTCTTTTGCAAATCCAGCTTTTTCTGCTCACTTCTTTTGATTCTTTCTACTAATGATAGGACTTTCTTTATATAGAGTTCTTCGTCAATCTCCGCTTCTTCGTCATCCAGATCTCTGATAATCTCTCTCACAGAAATCTTGTCGAATTTAAGTTTTTCTCCTATAGTCAGGACTTCCCTTACGATGAGAGGGGCATTTAACACAATGTCTGCAATCTCTTTTTCACCTTCTTCGACGCGTTTTGCAATTTCTACCTCTTCATCGCGATTGAGCAGCGACACGGAACCCATCTCTCTAAGATACATTCTCACTGGATCATTGAGCTTTTCAAAAGGTCCCTTTGCCGTCTCCTCTTCCGCTGCCACCTCCTCTTCTGCGACCGCTGGTACTTTACTGAGCTTACGCTTTGGGATTCTTATCTTTTGAGCTCCCTCAACGACCTCTATATCCATTTCCCCAAACATAATCATCAGATCGTCAAGCTGGTCTGGAGAAACAACATCTGAGGGCAGGATGTTATTAACTTCTTCGTAGGTTAAGAACCCCTTCTCTTTTGCCATGTCAATGAGCTGAGTTACTTGGTCAATGGTGTCTTTTTTTGACATCAGCACTATACTCCTTATCTTCACGTTACTGTAGCTGAATGGAGAATTGATCTGAGGTGTATTTTTTTCTTCTCTCTAAAAGTTTTTGCTTGTGTACGAGGAATCTTTTCATTGCGTTTTCATCTCTTTCCTGCTGGGCTTCCTTGATCTTTATATTTAACAGCTGGATTTCTCTCCTTATGCTCATTGTCTTTAACTTTTGAATGCTATTTTTTAGCGTCTTAGGAATGTCAATAATGGATTCACCTTTGATGACAAGTCGAGTAATGAGATTTTTTAAGTCCTCTTCTTCTAGCTGGTTGATTAGATTGTCTGGTTCAATGGACAGGTTTTGATCGAAAAGTTCTGTGATAAAGCACATGAGACGTTTTAGGTGTGGTTCTTTAAAGTCATCTACTACCTGTGCGTGCTTTACCTGTGAAATTACCTCAGGATACAGAATCATCAACTGCAATATGAGTTCCTCTGCGCTGTGCTGATCAGGGGCGTTTACGAAATGCTCTTTAGTTTCTGTTTTTTCTTGTTTTTCAAGGTGTATTTCAGATCTGATCACATTTTCACCAACGTTAATCTGCTGTGATAGCCTCTGAATGTAAAGATTTCGCTCCGTAGTATCACTCAGTTTCGAGAGAAGCGGTGATATTCCCCTTATAATGGCAAGCTTGTTGTTTATGGTTGAGGTATCAAGTTGATCAATCATTTTATTGATTGCAAATTCCATTAGGGGAACAGCATGATCTAACTTTTTTTTGAACCCCTCTTTCTTCTCATTATGAATGTACGAGTCGGGATCTATGCCTGAAGGGAGTAAAACAACTTCTGGAGATATCCCATTTTCCAGAAAGAGAGGCAGCGATTTGATCGTTGCCTTGATCCCAGAATCGTCGGTATCAAAGGCAATAGCCATATTCCGGGTAAACCTCTTAAGCAGTTTTATTTGTCCGTCCGTGAGAGCAGTGCCCAATGGGGCAACTGCATTCTTTATACCGTATTGATGGAGGCTTAAAAGATCAAAGTACCCCTCTACCAGAATAGCAGATTCCTCTCTTCGAATAAAACTCAGGGCCGCATTTAGGCCATAGAGACTATTGCTCTTTCTATATATAATGGAATCAGAGGAATTGATATACTTAGCACTGTCTTCACTCTCACTAATGGTCCTACCGCCAAAACCTATGATTCTATGATTGTAACTGATTATAGGAAAGATAATCCTGTTTCTAAAACAATCGTAGTATTCATTTCTTTTGCCGGGTTTTATCAGCCCCAGCTTTTGTGCCAGTTTAAGGGGAACCCCTCTTTTTTTAAAGGATTTCAGCAGCCCATCCCAACGGTTAGTTGCAAAACCCAGTTTATGGTCTAAAATGGTCTCTTCTGATATTCCCCTTTTTTTCAGGTAGCTTCGTGCCTTCTCCCCCTCCGGTGTCTGGTTTAAAAGATTGCTATAATATTCGGTTGCAAATTCGTTAATCTTAAATAGTTTTTCCTTTTCACCCATTAGGTTTTTTTGGGTGGGTGAGATCTCTTTCTGAGGAAGTGTAATGCCACATTTTTGCGCCAGTTTTTTTGCCGCTTCGGGAAAAGAGAGGTGTTCAAACTTCATAAGGAAGGTAAACACATTACCGCCACTACCACACCCAAAGCAATGGAAAATCTGCTTTCCCTCACTGACGATGAAAGAGGGTTCCTTTTCAGAGTGAAAAGGGCATGCACCCCTATAATTTGTTCCAGCCTTTTTTAAGGGAACATACTCAGCTATGAGTTGCACGATATTACAGGATTCTTTTATTTCTGCGATTTTATCATCGGGAATATAGGATGACAAAATTGGTGTCCCCGCTTAATTAGTCACATTAGTATGATGTTTAAAGAAAAACACGAAAATTGGGTACCATAGGTTTTTTTCTAAAGATGTGTTAGTAACGAGAATGAGAAGTGGAAGTTTTAAATGGGTTAAGCGAAATTGAATCTTTAGCACTAACTGGTTACCCATAAGTGGTCAATTAGAAAAAAAGTAGTAGATAGTAAGATGGGTTTTTCGTAAAATTGCCTTTTCCTTGCCTCTGATAAAATCCCGGCTCTCACACATTGCTTTTTAAATCTTCTTAGGGCAATTTCGAAAGGCTCATCTTCATTTACCTTAACGCCAAGCATCCATTCCCCCCCTCCATAGAAAGCGAGAAAGGGATTTAGTAATTATAAAACCAATAATTATACTTTATTTAGTGTTTTTGTCAAATCGTAAATGACATATTCTAAAAAATTTTTGATTTTGCCAACAATAAGTATCGTAACTGATTAAAATATATAATTAATTTTCTGTTGTCCTATCTTTCCTCTGCCTCAAATTCTTCAGGCAGTCTTTTTTTCATCTCTCGCCTGGTGAAATCTTCTATTTCGGAGGCAGTCCTGAATTGGTCAATGGCTTTAATAAACTCTTGGGATTCGTGGTAAGTCAAAGATCGTAATATCTTTTTTACTTTTAGAATGCAAAGTGGGTTCATGCTGAGCTTATCAATACCTAGACCCAGGAGGATGGGGAGATATAGGGGATCTCCAGCCATTTCTCCACACATCACTACTTCAATACCATTGCTGTGAGCTGCTTCTACTACATTTTTTATAAGTCTGAGTATTGCGGGATGGAGTGGATTGTAAAGGTAGGAAACGTGTTCGTTGACTCGATCGATAGCAAGTGTATATTGGATGAGATCATTGGTTCCTATACTGAAGAAGTCAACTTCCCTGGCGAGTAGATCTGCAATGGTTGCCGCGGAAGGGATTTCAATCATGATTCCTATTTTTATGTCCGGATTAAAAGGGACCCTCTTCCTTTTTAGTTCATGCTTTAATTCTTTTAAAATCTCTTTTATTTGGAAGACCTCCTGTACCCCTGAGATCATAGGGAAAAGAATATTAAGCTCGCCAAATACACTTGCCCTCAGTAGTGCCCGGAGTTGAGTTTTGAAAATGTTCACCTCTTTTAGACAAAGTCTGATTGCCCTTAACCCCATAACAGGATTCATCTCCTCTGCCAGGTCAATGCGTGAGAGGAATTTGTCTCCGCCCAGGTCCAGGGTTCTAATGGTAACTGGATGGGGGGAAATCTTTTCGATTACCTTTTTGTAGATGTTAAAGTGATCTTCCTCAGATGGAAGTTCTTTGCGGTTGAGATAGAGAAATTCGGTGCGATAAAGACCGATACCCTCTGCTCCATGCTCTAGAACAGAAGAAAGTTCCTCAATGAGCTCGATGTTTGCCATTAGCTTAACTTGAAAACCATCGGGTGTCTCTGCCGGCAGGTCCTTATATTGGAAGAGTTCCTTTTCTAACTGTTCGTATTTTTGCTTTTTTTCAGAATATTTTCTTAAGATTTCAGCTGTTGGTCTTATGATTACCACTCCGATGGTTCCATCTACCACGATGGTGTCACCGCTGTTTATTTCCTTTGTAACCTTTTCTAGACCAACAACGGAAGGGATTTCCAGTGCCCGTGCCATAATGGCAGTGTGAGAGGTTTTCCCCCCTGTATTGGTAACAAATCCCATTACCACACCCACATCCAGATTGGCGGTATCAGCAGGGGAGAGGTCATGAGCAACAATGATCGATTCTTCTTTTATTTTTGAGATATCCTGTTTCTTTCTTCCCAGGATATTTCTTACTATTCTCTCACCAATGTAGTCGATGTCTGTCTTTCGCTCTTTTAGATATTCATCCCCCACATCATCGAATCTCTTACTTATTCCGCGGACGGTATCCTTGGTGGCTGAAGCGGCATCAATCTTTTTCGTCCTGATGGTGTTGATGATGTTTTCAATGAGCAGTTTGTCCTCTAGGATCAGTGTTTGGGCATCAATAATATAACTTGCTTCCTTATATTTTTTTCGCTTGACCTCTTTTTTTACATTCAGCAGCTGTTGCTTTGATTCTTTAAGGGATGCCTTGAATCGTTTAATCTCCTGGTCTACTTCTGCTTTGGTGCTCAGGGGGATAGTGGATATCTCTATCTCACTAGGGTCAAGCAGGAATGCCTTGCCGATTATAATACCGGGTGAAACCCCTATCCCCTTAAGCAGAAGATCCTTTTTTCTTAATTCCATGTTTTGCCTTTTCCTTAAAATTACTGGCGATCAATCTTTCCAATGCCTTTAAAACTTGATTTGCATCGCTACCACGGGCTCGAATCCTGATGGTGGAGTTCTTGACCACATTTAATGTGGTTATTGCCATGAAATAACTTCAACTGTTCCGTCTGCCTTAACATTAACTTCATCTGGAACTTTATTTTCTGATTTTTCCCTAAGCCTCTTTACATCTCCGCTCTTAATGCTCTGTTCTAAACCATCCCTTGTAGCTATTATGCCTGAGGGGGCACTCCATCTTTCCAAACTGTATTCACTTGCAAACATAACCCGTTCTCTGCC
>JAZFSJ010000199.1:0-2297 GCA_036446115.1 Thermodesulfobacteriota bacterium
GTAGATATTGGAAATTTATAGCTTCAGACGGTTCCAATTCCTAGAGAAAACATCAAAATGCTCTTGGAAAAAGCGGCCATAACATAACCGGATGCTATACCATGCAGCAAGGAATCCGTGTTCACTAGAAAAAAGCTAGTAGAGGAAAGAAGATCTTCAATTAGGGCTCAACAATAAATAACTTCACATTTTTGTTGGTGACAAAGAGTAGTTCCAGTTAGGCAAAGTATCATGCTTTTTCAGTTGAAGTTGTTCCATTTCCCTATCGGAGACTTTTTGACCATTACTGTATCTCTTGCGAAGCAACGTAGCTTTCACCTTTAATCCGGTTCCATGTTTTGGGTTTGTTTTCGTCGTTCTCATATATTTGAGTATTTTTTCGTAGCTATTCAGTGGTACCCCCTCCCAGTTATTACTGATAGCACTAAATAGGCGATGTTCAATCGGGTTCCATTTTGATGCACCTGGAGGATAGTGGCAAACCGTTACATAGAGTCCGAACGGATCACACAGCTTGCGCTGGAGTTCATATTTCCAAGCTCTTGAGCGATATCCGTTACTGCCCCCAGCATCAACCAGAATGAGAAGGCTTTTGCGTCCCTCATATCTTTTCGCTCCATCCTGCTTCCACCATTTGGCAATAGATTCCACCGCAAATGCCGGTGTATCATGATGAATGCCCACAAACATTGAACCCGTATTGGCCGGCATATCATAAATGCCATAGTTTATGGCTATTCCTTCGGCATATTGTCTGAAGTCGTGGTCTCCTACTTCAAAGGCTCTTTTGCGCCATGCCTCTCCATTGTTTTTAAAATCCCCTACCATCTCTTTCTTCTTGCTGTCCACACTAATAGTGGGATTGCCCTGATCAGCAAACTGAGTGCGAAGGAGATTGATGTACTCAAACTGTTGGTTCCTCTGCGCTCGTGCTTCGGGTGTTTTTTTTGCACCCAAGGCCCTTTTCTTGTGATTGACTTTCAGTGAATAACCGAGTTCTTTGAGCAGTCTGCCAACACTGGTCCGATTAACCTCCTCGATACCCAATGCCTTAAGTTCATTGGTCACCTTTTCTGTCGCTTTTCTTGTCCATTTTAAACCGGTTATGGGATCACCAGCTGTTTCGTACTCCATTAATGTTTCTATTGTGGAGATGATTTGAGGTGTTTTTTTTCCAGGAACTTGCGTCCCCCACCAACTCGGCGAACTCTATCCGTTTCTATTTCACTACTCCATAACTCCTTACGGCCTTTGGCCACCGTATGCATATCCATACCGAACAGACGCGCTATTTTCTGGTCCCCTCCATGTCCCAACTTGATAGACTCCAGGCCTGCATATAACCGTCGTTGCTTCTCATCCAGAAGACCGACAAACAATTCAACCAGCGTTTTCCCCTCTTGAAAAAGAACCTCTGAACTCATAGGTTCCAACGCAGCATCTGCAATGGCTTGTTGCTTTTTTCTATCACTACATTGACGCTTGCGTTTCTTCATCCTTGGCGAACAATAAAGATATCGACCAGATACCTTCTCTCTCGAAATCCTATTGTCCGTCAAAAGTTTCAAAACCGCTACCCTGACGCCTACGTGTAAAAGGCTCTCCAATTCATGTTCAAAATAACCGCTTATAGAATAATCCGCATGATGCTCAATTGTATTGAGCAAGGAGCCTTGCTTGGAGAAATGAACGCCTCGGCATGGCCACAGTCCTTGCGCATTGAATCGGACAACCTCAGGAAGGGTGTAATACTTTCCCCGATGTGAATAACTTCGCAAATAGAACAATTCCCTGAGTTTTCTGAAGATCGTGGCATCCACAGTTGTGCCCATTGCTGCTTTCATCTCAACCATAGTAGCCATTTTGTTCTTTACTATTAGCTTCTTCAGTTCCTTGGAGTGATATTTTTCTTTTTTCATAATGTCACAATTATACGTTGGAGTTAATCTTAATGTATAATTATGACATTACATAGGCAGCGGTCATATGTCAAGTTAAATCTTTGAAAGTACCGTAATATATATCTCTATACTGGTTTTGTGAACTTCAATATCACCACAATACATATGTGTATTAAACATATAATTGGAAAGTTATTAATTGTTGACCCCTTAGCACTTTCTCTTTACTCTTTCTGAGCGATAAAACCTGGGACCATCCTCCTAATGTTCGAACCAGCCCTCCTCCCACCAGATCCTCTCTCCTACCTTCTATAATTCCTTCTTTCACATATTGACGGTAAACCCTTTTTGCCCCTTCGTTCTTTTCACCAAACCACCGTAAAACATAATCCCTAT
>JAZFSJ010000200.1:0-2027 GCA_036446115.1 Thermodesulfobacteriota bacterium
GAGGTCATGAGCAACAATGATCGATTCTTCTTTTATTTTTGAGATATCCTGTTTCTTTCTTCCCAGGATATTTCTTATTATTCTCTCACCAATGTAGTCGATGTCCGTCTTGCGCTCTTTTAGATATTCATCCCCCACATCATCGAATCTCTCACTTATTCCGCGGACGGTATCCTTGGCTGCTGAGGCAGCATCAATCTTTTTCGTCCTGATGGTGTTGATGATGGTTTCAATGAGCAGTTTGTCCTCTAGGATCAGTGTTTGGGCATCAATAATATAACTTGCTTCCTTATATTTTTTGCGCTCGACCTCTTTTTTTACATTCAGCAGCTGCTCTTTTGATTCTTTAAGGGATGCCTTGAATCGTCTTATCTCTTGGTTGATTTCCGCTTCAGTATTCAGGGGAATAGCCGATATCTCTATCTCACTAGGATCAAGCAGGAATGCTTTTCCGATAATAATACCGGGTGAGACCCCTATGCCTTTAAGCAGGACGTCCTTTTTTCTTGATTCCATAAAGCGTCTCGTAATTTCTACAACTTGTTGATATCAAATATCTTCTTTTGGCATTCGATTTTTGCCAACCTTCCATTATTCCAATTGTGAGCAGATCAAACTAACGTTCCTTAAAATTGCTCGCAATTAATTTCCCCAATGCCTTAAGTGCTTTATCTGCATCTTTCCCACGGGCTCTGATCCTGATGGTGGAGTTTTTAACTACGTTTAATGTGGTTATTGCAATGATACTTTTTCCATCAACCGCCGATCCATCTTTTTCTATAGTAATATCGGCACTGTATTTGTTCGCTGTTTTTACGAATAATCCTGCTGGCCTTAGGTGAAGACCAAGTTCATTGTTAATTGTGAATGCTTTGGTTTTTTCTGGAGTTTTCCCTAAATTTTCCTGCTTTTCTATCATATTTTATGCTGCCTGTCAATGTAAGTGGTTTTTAAAAGGAAAAAGGGATTCCAGAAACCAGAATAGTGATTTCTCCTTTGATGGTTTTATCTTCCAGAAGCTCTATAACTTCGGATGTTCTTCCACGAATCATTTCCTCAAAAATTTTGGTGAGCTCTCTGGCAATAACAATTTGTCTGTCTCCCAGTACTGCGAGAAGGTCTTTTAAGGTGGTAATCAGTCTTCTGGGCGATTCGTAAAAGATCAACGTTTTTTCCTGATCTTTTAGGGAGAGAAAGAAGTTTCTTCTTTTACCGGACTTCCTGGGGATGAATCCTTCGAAGATGAAACTGTTGGTGGGAAGGCCCGAAGCGCTTAAGGCAGTAATTGAGGCAGATGCACCAGGAATAGGGACGACCTTTAGTCGATTCTCTATGGCTCGCTTGGTGAGTTTAAAACCAGGATCAGAAATAGAAGGTGTGCCTGCTTCAGAAACCAGAGCGATCTCCTTTCCCTTTTCTAATTGGGAAAGAAGAGATTGGGTCTTCTTAAAGCTGCTGTGTTCAAAATAACTGGTGAGGGGTGTTTTGATTTGGTAGTGGTTGAGGAGTTTCTTCGTTCTTCTGGTATCTTCAGCAGCAATGAGATCAACTTCTTTGAGTACCCTAAGTGCTCTTAGCGTTATGTCTTCAAGGTTTCCAATGGGAGTGGATACAAGATAGAGCGTACCAGATGTAGTTTCTGAGGAATTTTGTTTCATTGAAGGCTAAGCTACCATCTTTTATGTAATTTATCAAATGGATTTTATCCCGTTAGCAAAGAGCTCTACCATTTACGTGAAGGGTTAAAAGGCAGCAAATTAGAAGGGGGCTTTCTCACGAGGTAAGTTGGTTAAAATGAAATAGGAGTTGTAAGGGATACTTCTTTTGTGATATATCAGGATATAATTAAAAATCTTTTAATTTTAGTTGGATAGCATGGAAAATATTTTTTTGGAAATGAAAGAACTCAGATTGTCATAGATTACACTCCCTGTTGTTTATTGTTTGCTTTGAAAACCCCGTGCTTCCTCTGTTTAACGGCCTTTGGCCGTGAAACAAAGCCACTCGTTTCAAGGGTGGTAGTTTAC
>JAZFSJ010000201.1:0-2710 GCA_036446115.1 Thermodesulfobacteriota bacterium
TTTAAAACGTTTTGTGCTAATAAATCTTAGCGAAGCGGAAGATAAGCGATTTCAACTGTTTGAGCCTGAAGGGCGAGTTTTGAAATCGCCTGGAGCGAGCTTTAGATTTATCAAAAAACGTTTTCAGACAAGCGAAAAGGGATTTGGGCAACAGCCTGTAGAGAGCTGTTACTGTGACATACCACTGGTAGCATCAACTTTTCAGGTAACAAAAACCCCCCAGAATTAATGCTGAGGGGTATATCTAGCAGAACTTTGCCATATATAATAATCAGTTATCATACCCTCCTAACCCACTAAAAACTAAAACGGTATAGGGAAAACATTTTCATTTGCATTGAAAAACCCTCTATGAATTGAGCTCCTTCCATGATATATTACTCCGATGAAATTTAAGAGAAGTAGACTTCCATTCCAATTTCATCCAGGAAAACCCCTTCCCTTGGGTGCGACCTTGTCTGAGGATGGAGTGCAATTTTCTATTTTCAGCCGCCATGCAACTTCCGTAATACTTCAGTTATTTAATAACTCAGAAGACCAAAATCCCTCCTTTGAAATTGAACTCGATCCAGAAAAGAATAAGACCGGTGATATCTGGCACGTGTTCGTTAAAAGAGTTAAAGCGGGTCAGCTTTATGGGTACCGTGTGGATGGGCCATATAAACCCAAGGCGGGAATGCGATTCAATAAGAATAAGCTTATATTAGATCCCTATTCCCGGGCGGTTACGGGTAATTTTAACTGGGATCTTTCCGATGCGCGGGGTTATGATATTCATTCGCCCGAAGGCGATCTCTCCTTTTGTTCGATAGATAGTGCTAAGGGTGCTCCTAAATGCATTGTAGTAGATGAGTCCTTTGAGTGGGGTGACGACCGTCCTTTAAGGATTCCACTTAGGGATACCATCATTTATGAAACCCATGTTCGTGGATTGACCTGCCACCCCGCCTCTCAGGTTAAACACCCTGGCACCTTTCAAGGGGTGGTTGAAAAGATACCTTACTTAAAGGAACTTGGAATAACTGCCGTAGAACTGCTTCCCATCCAGGAGTTTGACGAATCGGAAATCACACGGAAGGACCCTGCCTCAGGTAAGGAGCTCATGAACTACTGGGGGTACAGCACCCTTAGTTTCTTTGCCCCCAAAGGACGATACAGCAGTTCAGGGACCATGGGAGAACAGGTGGTAGAGTTCAAAAAAATGGTGCGCGAACTCCACAGGGCAGGTATTGAGGTAATCTTGGATGTAGTATTTAATCATACTGCTGAAGGTGATGAAACCGGCCCCACCCTCTGTTTCCGTGGATTAGACAACAAGATCTACTACATGCTTCTTGGCAGAGGAAGACGTTATGAAAATTATTCAGGATGCGGAAATACCTTCAACTGCAATCATCCGTTGGTGCGAGGGTTTATTTTAGATTGCCTGCGATACTGGGTAGTGAAGATGCATGTTGATGGATTTCGCTTTGATCTGGCGTCAATTCTCGGCAGGGACCAGAATGGCAAAATGCTTGAAAATCCACCACTTATAGAACGTATCGCGGAAGACCCCGTGTTAAGAGATGCCAAAATTATTGCCGAGGCATGGGATGCAGCAGGGGCTTATCAGGTTGGAAGCTTTCCTGGCAAGAGATGGGCTGAGTGGAATGGGCGTTTTCGTGACGATATCAGGCGTTTCTGGCGTGGGGATCCCGGGATGGTTTCAGGGTTGGCAACGCGACTGGCTGGGAGTTCAGACCTCTACCAGAAAAGTGGCAGGGCGCCTTTTCATAGCATCAATTTTATAACCTGTCATGATGGTTTTACCCTCCATGACCTGCAGAGTTATGCTGCCAAGCACAATGAAACCAATGGAGGAAGAAATAAAGATGGAGCAGATGAAAATTTCAGCTGTAATTATGGAGTGGAAGGAGAAACGGATAATAGTGAAATTAACACCCTCCGAACCCGCCAGATTAAGAATTTTTTGGCAACCCTTATGCTTTCGCAAGGTGTGCCTATGCTGTTGGGAGGAGATGAATTCAGGCGGACTCAGAGAGGTAATAATAATGCCTACTGTCAGAACAATGAGGTTTCGTGGTATAACTGGAATCTGGTAGAAGAAAACAAAGATGTTTTTCGCTTTACCAAAGAAATGATAGCTTTTAGAAAAAGACATCCCTCACTCAGAAGAGAGAGATTCTTTACCGGAAAGGACAACGATCAAAATGGCCTTTTTGATATTACCTGGTATAGTAAGACCCTTCACCCACTCCATTGGAGTAAAGAGAGCAGGTCACTGGCATATCTTATAGATGGAAGTCGATTGGAAACTGGTGCGAAGCATGATGATAATGATCTCTATCTCATTTTTAATGCCTCTGAGAAATCACTTACCTTCTCCCTTCCAGAATTACCATCTAGAAAAAAATGGTGGGGAGTGATAGATACCTCACTGCCTTCCCCTCGGGATATTGTGCCGGGGGGTAAGGAAATTTTTATAGAGCCCAATGATCGGTATCTTGTGGCGCCCCGCACTACGGTTGTGCTCATAAGCAAACCATAAAAGAGAAGGGTATCCTCTTTTAACCCAGATTTTGCAGTAGACGTCGTGGCGAGGCATAGAAAACCGCAGCGAAACGAGCAGTTGGAGCGATTTTGCGACGAAGGCATATTCATAAATATGTTGAGGAGCAAAATCGTGAAACAAGCGTTGCAGCAAGGATTT
>JAZFSJ010000202.1:0-3126 GCA_036446115.1 Thermodesulfobacteriota bacterium
GCATCACTCATCCACCCGCGACATCTTGGCCGGTTTATCGAGTGCTCTAATGGTAAAATAGACATCCTTGCCCTGTACGAATATCTTTACCCCAAATTGGCGAGGTTCTCCCAATATTTCTTTCCCGTTGATAGTCCAGTTTTTCCATTCTGCTTTCTTTTTTCTGCCGTCACGCCAGGTGCGATAAAAATAGAGTCCGTATTTATCGTCCCGTTTAATCAAGCGGTACTTAACATAGTTGTCGTCGGCGCGGGATTTGCCTACTGTTCTCAAAAAACGGCACTCCCATGTTCCCATCAGTAAGGGGTCTGGCTTCTGGATTACGCTGCTAAAAACATCCGGTTTCCCCCCAAACTCTTGTGGCGGTGTTCCTTTCGTGGTAGCACAGCCAACGGAAATAAAGAGGTATATCAAAAGGAAAGTGAATCTTTTCATGGATATCTCCCCTTTGCGCTTTTTCCCATGTAAAAACTTTCAAGACATCAACCGAAACTATGTGGCGGTAGCCATTCTAGCAAACCCTTTGGCAAAAGAACACAGTCTTCCGAGAAAAGGCATGGTAACTTGTGAGGTATAAATTTGATCCTGTTATCATTTGCTACTTTATTTTATCTATGATAAAGAACTATATAAGTTATGTTAATAATATAGCTAAATTTTGTGGGCGAAAATGTAGTTTCTCATAGTCCGATCAGTTAGCAATGAACAAAAAGCTCACCGCAAAGAATGGAAAGTGGCATCTAGTTCTGTGGCCCCTCATGGTGCTAGGTTCTGTGCTGCTAATCATCTGGAGCCCCAATGGGTTGCTGCACCTCCGTCAATTACATCTAGAACATCAAGAACTTATCCAGAAAAATCATATCCTGGAAAAGGAAAGCCATCTGCTCTATGAAGAAATTGGTCAGCTTCGAAACGACCCGGCTGCAATAGAGCACCTAGCCCGTCAGGAACTGGGGCTGGTTAAAGACGGCGAACTTATCTTTCAATTCGTTTCCCCTCCCTCAGAGAAATAAAACGTTTTCCACCTACCCTGCTTTCCCGCCGTGAATTTCTGGGTTATACTACCGTATGGGTAGGGTATGAGAATTCACCTCTGTACTGCCCTACCCCGAAGCCAGAAACCTCCTTCCACGCCCCACCCTTGTTCCGACGGTTACGAGGGTGGGGATTTTTTTCGACCGCGGATGAAGAGGAGCCTGGGTTTCCATTATGGTATTTTCTTCCCACACCTATAACCTTTATTACCCACATTTTCTCTACGGCTTATTCGCGCAATATCAGTTAACTATTTGATACTAAAAGCAAATATTGGAATTTTCTAAAATGGCACGGTTCTTGTTCTAGCACACAATGCTGGTAGGGATAGTTGCTTCTCCTTGTACCCTACCCAATGCCCTGGCCCCCACCTTCCCTCTGGTGGGGGCTTTTTCATTTTAGATTTAGGCCGGAATTTCATGATTTCCGCAAGCAAAGCAAGATTTTTTGTAGTATTATTCATTCGCATATAGGTGTCAGGTGTCAGGTTTCTGGTGTCAGGAAAAAGAAAATGAGAATCTTTTTTGCTCTAGTTTTAACCGTTCTGATCTACAGTTGTTCAGAATTGAAAATACAAGACTACGACCAAGTCTTCCAGGACAAAGGCCAACCCCCGGTGATAGTTGGCTATTACGCTCCTGAAGTTATTCGTCCAGGGACTACCTGGAAAATATACTTGCGGATCGAAGACAAGGATGGGGATATGGAATATATCGGCACCATCTTGTTGCAGGAGGGGTTTGGTTATTATGCCACCGATTATATCAGGCTTGAGGGAAAGGATAGGAAGGAAGTTGCAGGCTACGTTTCACTTAGGACACCTTCTGATGTAAAATTGACCTCAGACAAACTCTCTATGGAAATTCTGGTGCGTGACAGGCAGGGAAACCAAAGTGAAACCGTTCAACTCCCGCTGACTTTCGCCTACGTGAAACAGGCGGAGATTTCCCCTGAATGGCAAGTTTCCGCCAAGCGTCGACTGGGTGTACTGGTGACTAGGATTCGAAGCACGGAGTCAATGACAGGGGGTTCTTAGTAAGTGTTGCTTTTATCCAGTAAAGCTACTATATTAGCGGCGACCGAACCCACAGAACAACAGATCCCAACACCCACTCCACAGGAAACAGACCATGGACGAGCTTGAAGTGTACCAGCAGATGATGAGCAAGGATCCCTCCTCGCAGGTTTTTGTTTATCTTGCCGAATCACTTTGGGAGCGAGAGATGTATGAGGAGGCCATCGAAACCTGTACTAAAGGGCTTCGCCTCCGCCCGCATGATCTTCGAGCCAGAGTAATTCTCGGACTGTCCTACCTTCGTACTGGGGCGTTGGACAGGGCTGAAACTGAACTCCTGAAGGCAAAAGAGATGCTGGAGATTAACACGGTAATTTACCGGAACCTGGCTGAACTGTATGACAAGAAGGGTGATTCTGAGCAAGCTTTCCATTACCAGAAGCTTTTCGAGGCAATTCATCCTTCTGCGGTAGCCGAGGTGGAAACTGAAGTGGACGAAGCCGGGTCTGAATCGGTGGCCAAAGAGACTCCACCGGAAGATGCAGAGATGATGGACACTGTTACCCTGGCTGAACTCTACGAACAGCAAGGCCATGTGGGCAAGGCCATAGAGGTGTATCGCAAGATTCTCGAAATATCACCTGAAACTGAGGAGGTTGAAGCTAGGCTTGAGGAATTGGAGAAGCGAATCGGTGAACCCCGGGAGGGTCGCACTCTGCTTTCAGCACTTGAGGCCTGGCAGAGCAAGCTGCGGGAGAAGGCTGCCCCAGAATCCATGCCACCACCGTCAACGCCGCCGAGCCTTGACCCCGAGAAGCTTTCCGCCTTTATGAGAAAACATACCAAAAAGTTAGACTCTATTTAAGTCTACCACTCCAAAGACTACCTTTGAGGAGGATTCAAGAGAAGCGGGGATGGACTATCTTGGGAGTTTTGACCATTACTCCATAACTCCACAAAGGGTAGATGGCGAGGGGATTATGTATTCCACAGCGCACTTTCGCAAAGGGTTGAAAATCGAATTGGATGGCAAGCCTTTTCTTATTGTTGATTTTCTTCACGTCAAGCCAGGTAAG
>JAZFSJ010000203.1:0-10240 GCA_036446115.1 Thermodesulfobacteriota bacterium
CATACTGTAATTGTTCACCTTTAACTCCCAGTTCGCTCAGGATACCGGATACCTTCTTCCCTTTGAGATAAATATCATTAGGCCACTTTATTAGGGTTTCCAAGCCGGTTTCATGCCTTATCGCCTCGGCGACTGCTAAAGAGGATAAGAGGGTTAAACGGAATGTATGGGTAACCTCAAAAGGAGGGCGAAAAATGATGGAAAAGAGGAGATTCTCACCCGGCGGAGACCACCAACTGCGTTTAAGGCGCCCCCTCCCCTGGGTCTGGTAATCTGTTATCACTAAGGTTCCTTCTCTTGCCCCTTCCTGCGCAAGCTGCCTTGCTACTAGATTAGTAGACTCAATAGATGAAAGATAGCTAATCTCTTGTCCAAAACAGCCGGTTTCAAGTCCTTCTTTGATATTTTCTACCGAAAGTGTATTGTCCATCAGTATTTGATCTTTTATAGTGCTTCCTTTGATTTAATACCTAACCGATACCCGAATACCGATTCGAGCAATTAAACCGTACAACGATAGCCGAAACTCCTCTTTGCCCTTTGCTATGTGCTCATCCCTGCCCTATACCCTTCGCTCTCTGCCCTCTCACCCCCTTACAGGCCTTGACGCAAACCCCACAAATATACTGTCCTATATGATCTCTCTTTCTAAAGAGGCGAAGTTGCTCGAAACACTTAAGGTGGTCAAAATCTTCCTGTCTCTCCTTGATGGCACCCGCAGGGCAGACCGCCAGGCACTTCTTACATTCGCCACAACTATCCTGGATGGAACAATCATGTTTTAAAGGAATATCTGTAAGAACGGTCACTAAACGAATCCTTGCTCCATAGGTAGCATTTACCAATAAATTGTTTCTTCCCATCCAACCAAGACCAGCTTCTTTTGCCACCTTCTTGTGGGAAAGGTGCCCTTTCTGCCCCTCCCAATCTATAATCTGTGAAGCAGGGATAGGGAGTGCCCTGTATCCCAGTGACTGGATATACTGCACTAAACCAAAGACAATACGATCCAGGAAAAAGTTAGCCTGACGATAGTGGTGGAAGTAAAGTTGAGTTGGTCTATCCTCAATCTCTTCCAGAACGGGATCGGATAACCTGATGGCCAATGAGATACCCGAGTCAAAAGAGTCCAAAGATTGTCCTGAGAGGTGCAGGAAGTCTTTTTTGAAAGGCCGGATATCACCTACTCCAAAAAGGGAACCCCCTTGTTCCAAAAACCAATCTCTAAGCTTGGCATAGATTCTCTTCCTATCTTCCATAATTAAAGACATCCCATCTTTTTCAAATAAATCGTCAAAATAGATATTGCAGCTGGTGTAATTCCAGAAATGCGGGAGGTCTGACCAAGGGTATAAGGTCTAATTTTGACCAATTTCTCCCTTACCTCCCGTGATAGCCCCGGGATTTCTCTATAATCTAAATCAGGAGGGATTACTATCTCTTCCATCTTCTTGCATTGCTCTACCTGCTGTTGTTGCCTATCAATGTATCCTTTATATTTCACATGAATCTCCAGGTGTCTTACTATTTCATCAGGAAGATCGGATGGTAGAGAATCAAAAAGGTATAAATCCTGGTAAGAAATCTCCGGTCTCTTTAATAAACCTTCCAGCGTGGATACATTACGCAGGGGGCTACTTCGTAAACCCACAAGCTTGTCGTTTACTTCTTTTCGAGGATAGATAGTGGTCGCTTTAAGTCTTTTCAGCCCGTTACCTATTACTTCCTTTTTCGTTTCCAGTCTTTTATAAATGGCATCCTTTATTAGGCCAATCTGATATCCTTTCTCCATCAGTCTTAAATCAGCATTATCTTCCCTTAACAGAAGCCGATACTCCGCCCTTGAGGTGAACATTCGATAAGGCTCTTCTGTCCCCTTGGTAACCAGGTCATCGATGAGCACACCGATATATGCCTCCGATCTATTCAGTATGAACGGTTCTTTGTCTCTCACTCTCAAAACAGCATTGGCACCGGCGATCAATCCCTGAGCAGCCGCCTCCTCATAGCCCGAGGTCCCGTTTATCTGACCGGCATGGAAGAGATTATTGATCTGCTTCGTCTCAAGCGTGGGCTTAAGCTGAATGGGGTTGATGTAATCGTATTCAATGGCATATCCAGGCCTCATTACCTCTACATCCTCCAGGCCAGAAATACTCCTTAGCATCTTTACCTGAATATCTAAAGGAAGACTGGTGGCAAGGCCATTGGGATAATATTCCACAGTATGGTAACCTTCCGGTTCTAAAAAGATCTGGTGTCGATCTTTTTCTGCAAAACGCACCACCTTATCTTCTATAGAGGGACAATAACGTGCCCCTGTACCTTTGATCACTCCCGTAAAGAGGGGTGAACGATCTAATCCTCTTTTAATTATTTCATGGGTTCTAGGATTGGTATAGGTAACATAGCAAACCACCTGCTTTTGCCTTACCTCGCCAGTCGAGAAGGAAAAGGGATGAGGAGGATCATCACCTTTTTGGGCTCCAGTTTTTGAAAAATCTATAGTATTCCCATTGAGACGAGGTGTAGTCCCCGTCTTAAGCCGTCCCACCTCAAAACCCAAGTCTCTCAAGTTTTCGGCCAATCCTATAGATGGTGCATCACCCATCCTGCCTGCGGGAAAATGGTTAAGGCCAATATGGATCAATCCATTCAAGAAGGTTCCAGTTGTGATGATGACCGTCTTTGCAAGGAAGAGCTCTTTGAAGGCGGTTTCAACACCGTAAACCTCACCAGATTCAACTAAAAGTCGTTCAACTAACCCCTGTCTCAACTCTAAATTTTCCTGTTTCTCTAAAACGGATTTCATTCTTAGTCGATAGGCCTGACGGTCTGCCTGGGCACGGGATGAAATAACTGCAGAACCTTTTTTGGTGTTGAGACGTCTAAACTGAATGCCGGTAACATCGATATTCTTTGCCATCTCACCCCCGAGGGCATCGATTTCCTTTACCAGCTGCCCCTTGGCCAAACCACCGATTGCCGGATTGCAGGACATTAAGGCAATGGTATCCAGGTTAGTGGTAAGCATTAAGGTGCTACAGCCCATACGAGCCGATGCCAGTACAGCCTCACACCCCGCATGCCCTCCACCTATTACCAGCACATCATACTTCTTGGATTGGACAAACATAGGCGATTCACTCCTTAGCGGGTTAAGATCTGACAAACTCCCCATTTACATAAGAGAAACAGTTTTTTAACCCAGATTTTGCAGTAGACATCGTGGCGAGGCATAGAAAACCGCAGCGAAACGGGCAGTTGGAGCGATTTTGCGACGCAGACATATTTATAAATATGTTGAGGAGCAAAATCGTGTCGTAAAAGACTACACGTGCAACGGGTAGTTTTATTTCACCCTTCGGGTGAAATAAGAGAGGCACGCACGTGCCGATAGTTTCCCTTTGCGCCCCTGTGAGAAGCACAGGTGTTTCAAAGCAATAAACAAGCGTTGCAGCAAAGATTTTCAAGCCGCAGTAGATGGCTACTGCAAATTCTGGGTTTAAAATAGCACAAGTAAAAAAGAAGGGGAAGGGAAAAGAAAAGGTGGCACGAACCCAAAAGACATTACTACATAGAGCATTCAAAAGAGGAGAAGACCGTTTGAATAACAAAAGTAGATATGATATAGAAAGTAAACTACCATCCGTGAAACGGGTGGCTTTGTTTAACGGCCAAAGGCCGTTAAACAAAGGAAGCACGAAAGTGCTAATGTTTCCTTTTGCGACACCATGCGAAGCATGGGTTTTTCAAAGCAAACAATGTATCTTCACAATCAACTTATCCTCATAAGGCATCACCATGGAATTCAAAAAGGAATGTCACAGTGGTGTAGAATATCGCTTTGATCCTTTAACCAACCATCAAACCCGTATTAATCCTGCCCGCGCTAAAAGGCTAAATCAGACATCCTCTGAGGGGAGTACTATAAAAGAGTGGGCTAACAAAACAAAAAAGAATTGTCCCTTTTGCCCCGAAAGAATTAATGAGGCTACCCCCTGTTTTCCATCTGATCTCTGTAAAGAAGGGCGCATCATATCAGGAGAAACCTTCATTTTCCCTAATCTAAATCCCTTCTCCCAGTATCATGCGGTAGCGACCCTCTCGCCTCAACACTATTTAGACATAGACCAATTCAATGAAGAAATACTTACGCACAACCTCAAAGCAAGCAGACATTATTTCCTCACCGTTCATAAGTATGACCAAAAGGCATGCTATCCCATCTACCTGTGGAATTATCTCCCCCCTTCAGCCGGCAGTATTATTCACCCTCACGTTCAACTTATGGCTGAAAGTACACCCATACCAGAACAAAAGAAAATTGTTGAGAAAGGTAAAGCATATTTTGGGAAAAAAGGTAAAAACTATTGGAGTGATTTAGTAGAAAGGGAAAGAAATCACGGTGAAAGGTATATAGCAGGAGTGGATAACATCCACATCATTGCAAGCTTTGCACCCAGGGGATTCAGAGAGGTTACCCTTATCGTAGAAGATGTTAGTTCATTTAATGATTTGGGAGATTACTACATTGAAACCCTTGCCCGATGTCTAAACACAATCCTCAAAGGGTACAAATCCATGGGGGTGGGAAGTTTTAATCTGGCTTCCTTCTCTGCCCGTATGGGTGAAAGATCCCCCTATTACACGCTCCACTTTAAAATAATTTCCAGGCCGTATCCCCAGGGAATCTACACCAATGATTCCGGACCTTTTGAAAGGTTCTACGACGTCCGGGTGATTGATATCCTGCCTGAAGAAGTCGCCAAAACCCTGAGTAAAATGTTTTGAAATTAACGTTTTGGAAATTTTATCTAAAAAAAAGGCCCGACTTCGTCGGGCTTTTTTTTTCATTTGGAGGCGGCATCCGGATTCGAACCGGAGCATAAAGGTTTTGCAGACCTCCCCCTTAGCCACTTGGGTATGCCGCCTGTATGTGGAGCGGGAAACGGGATTTGAACCCGCGACTTCAACCTTGGCAAGGTTGCACTCTACCGCTGAGTTATTCCCGCGACTCTAGCTATTTCAAATAGTTATAAACACCTCTCTAGATCAGCTTCGCTCTCGGTGTCCAAATGGTGACCAGTATAGAGATTTTCAACCACATTTCTGAGGTGTTCTTTATAAGATGACTATGAGGTATAGACATCTTAATATCCATATGGCCTAAAAGCTGCTGTACAGTTCTTAGATCGCAACCTTTCATAACAAGGAGACTGGCAAAAGTATGCTGCAGGTCTTGAGACCCAAAGCTCTCTACCCCTGCACGTCTCAAGGCAGCCTTTAATCCCTTATCTACCTTTCCGAATCTCTCACCACCAGAATTATAGTATACAAAATCTGACTTGAAATGTCTAGGGATTTTCTTAAGCACTGTGTACAGGAAATCATTTATGGGAATTGACCTGGGTTCATAATTTTTGGTGTGGTGATCCGCTTTGTTGTCAGCCTTGATAGTTCTACGCCTAAAGTCTATATCTTTCCACTCCAGTTTGCTCATAGGAATGAACTGGAAAAATTAGGCTATAGAGGAAGATATGAGAAATACCTACCTACCTGAAAAACCTATTATTATATCCAGATAAAGTCAAGTTTTGATTCTAGTTGATATCGTTTAATTTAGTTGACATCATTCCTATCCTGATATAAGAGTATTCTATCACCAAGGTATTTCTGCTTCTACCTGAATTTGACATTCCTGCTACCGTTGGATTTATCTCCAATGCCAATCCATTGACTAACTCCTGCTGATATTTCCCCTTAGATTTGACCGAGAACCCCAGTCAATATATTTTGTTTTTTTAAGGGGGGTTGATTATTATGAAAAAATACATCTTGCCATTTTTGTCTGTCTATTGGGCATGTAATCACAGCATAAAAAATACATATTAAATGGTGATAGTATGGAAATCTGCGGAAAGAAGTTTTCCATAACAGGCTTATTATCAAAACCAAGAGCCGAATTTATTACAATGGTAATAAATCAGGGTGGACAGTATTCGGGTGTAGCAAAAGATACAGACTACCTTATTCTAGGAAAGGATGCTGAAAGCAATGAACAGATAAAAGCTGTAGAATACGAGATTAAAATGATTGATGAAAAAGAATTTTTGTCAATGATAAAATAGGAAACTATAACCCTACTTTTTCTTGAATGTAGATTTTAAGAAGGTGGGGTTTTTATTCAAGGGGGACAATATGAAAGGAAGAAGTTCCATATTTCTATTCAAAATAATATTACAAGTTTTTTTCTTTCTCTACGCTACGTCTTTTGTGTATAGCGAATGTATAGAAGGTAATTGCTCTAGTGGTCAGGGAACGTTCACTTTTGCTAATGGCGATAAATATGTAGGCGAGTGGAAAGACGGTAAACAACATGGTCAGGGAACTTTAACTTTTGCGAATGGTGATAAATATGTAGGTGGGTGGAAAGATGATAAAATGCACGGTAAGGGAACTGGCACTTGGGCTAATGGTGATAAATATGTAGGTGAGCTTAAAGAAGGTAAAATGCACGGCAAGGGAACTGGCACTTGGGCTAATGGTGCTAAATATAAAGGTGAGTGGAAAGATAGTAAACAACACGGTCAGGGAACTTTAACTTATGCTGATGGTGGTAAATATGTAGGCGAGTTTAGAGACGATAAAAGACATGGTCAGGGAACAAAAACTTGGGCTAATGGTGATAAATATGTAGGTGAGTGGAAATATGATAAAGCGAGTGGTAAGGGGACTGGCATTTGGGCTAATGGTGCTAAATATGTAGGCGAGTGGAAATATGATAAAATGCACGGCAAGGGAACTGGCACTTTGGCGAATGGTGATAAATATGTAGGTGAGTGGAAAGATGATAAACGACACGGTCAGGGAACCTACACTTATGCTAGTGGTAGTAAATATGTAGGTGAATTAAAATATAATAAAAGGCATGGTCAGGGAACGTTAACTTCTCCTGATGGTAATCAATATTCAGGTGAGTGGAAAGATGATAAAAGGCACGGTCAGGGTACTATAACTTCTCCTGATGATAGTCAACATTCAGGTGAGTGGAGAGATGATAAAATGCTTCTAAAGGGTAGTGAGCAATAATAATGGTTCATTCCATCTTTAAATTAACCCCTCAGTGGAAATGCTGGAGGGTTTTTGTTTGCAGGAAAGTTTACACTACCAAAAGTAACATGCGATAAATTTCAGCTGAAGGTGGCTGTAAACTTTGGCAAGTAGGGTTGATTCTTGAGATTTTGAAGGTTTTTGCAAGAAGGTATAAATTTTTTCATCATTTTATCTGTCAGAAGAGATATTTACTTTTACAATTCTGAAAAGATGTTTTGACTAATCTTGACACTGGACGATTTTATGATTTTGCTTTTGAAAGCCTCTTCACAGTGGGATAGAGAGGATTTCAAAAGCAATACCTTGTAAAGTTGTAAACTGAAGTCTCAATTCAATACGGGACTTTGTCAAGTCAAGTACTGTTTTTGACATTTATCTACCCCAGTATATGGTATCAACTCCCTACCAAAAAGTCCTGAATGGACTGTCCAAACCTTCAATTCTTGACTGTATTGTTTTCAAGTAAAGTGGAAAAGTTATTTAATATATGTGACACACCAAATGTGCCATTATAGCACAGTTATATCAAGTACTCTATTAAAAAGTTGTTTAATATCTAATAGTTATATTCTAGCACATGAGTTGCATAGATATTGTTGATTATTTTAATAAACAAATTAAACTGAAGGAGGTGATTCTAAAAAGAGCTATCTAATCGAAAATAAATAGTAAGGAGAGTAGGGAAATGGCTAAGAATAGATGGCAGTGAACTAAAGAAAAGGTATTAGATTTTAAAGATTCTTGTTAGGATTAATAACTAATTAATAAAGGTACATCTCTAGTGGTTGGAGGATATAGAACTACGAATCTTAAGAAGCTTAAAACTATGACGACAACGAGAAAAAAAGGGAAATTTATTAACTTAACCTTGCTGGTAATTATTACAACCGTACTCACTTTATTGAGCCTCGCCAGTTATTTCATTGATGGTATTTACAATGTTTTCTCCTCCTATACCAATTTACCTATAGTTCAATATTTCATTAGTATCGTTTTGCTCTGGGTAGTAGGGCTCCTGTGGGTGACACATAGTTATTGGAAAAGGGCTACAATAAAAGAAGCGGGGCTGGAGAACGTTATTTCAAGTATTAGTCCAGATGCACTTATTGTTGTCAACCGCAACAGGGATATCATTATGTGCAATGCTTCAGTGAAAAGAATCTTCGGTTACGAAGCAGATGAGGTCATTAACCAGAAAACCAACATGCTCTATTTTGACAGGTGTTCTGATCCATTAAACGGGAATGAGATATATGACACACTTGAGAAAGAAGGTTTTCATACAGGGTTAGCTATGGGAAAAACAAAAGATGGGAGTATAAGCCCCCTTGAAATCATCACTAGTAAGCTAAAAGGGTGCGGTGGTGCGGTGCTCCTTATCCGTGACATCGGTAAGCACAAACGATCAGAGGGGCGATACCATAGTTTAATAGAGCATGCTAATGATGCCATTATCTCAATGGATGAAAAGGGGAAAATAATTGCTTTTAATAAAATGGCCATGGAGATATATGGTTATTCTCGTGAAGAAGTATTTGGTAAATCATATTTTTCATTATTACCTCCAAGTGAAAGAGAAAAACAGAAGAAGATTTTTAGTGAAATTATAACAAATGATTCCATTGGAGTACCTTTTGAGGCGATTGGACTGAGGAAAAATGGACAGGTATTTTTCGTAGAAAATTCCCCTTTTGTCTTAAGAGAGGGAGAGGGGTATGTTCTCACTGTTTTTATACGAAACATCACAGAGAGGAAGGAGATGGAACGCAAACTTCTCCAGTCTGAAAAACTCAAATCACTGGGAGAACTCGCAGGAGGAGTAGCCCATGATTTTAACAATCTGCTTGCAGCAATACTGGGCAGGGCTCAACTACTGAAAATGTTTTTTGAACCTCAACAGGATAAAAAAGACAGAGAAAAATCGGTGATTGAATTGAAGAAAGGACTGAATATTATTGAGAAAGCTGCCAAAGACGGTGCTGAGACGGTGAGAAGGATTCAGGAGTTCGCCCGTAGAAGGGATGATGACAAGCATTTTACCACGGTTGACTTAAACGAAATCATAGATAATGCTCTGGATTTTACTAGAATGAAATGGAAGGATGATGCTGAGTTAAAAGGAATAAAAATAAATATTCAAAAAGAGTTTTCTACCTTGCCTACTACATCAGGGAGTGCGGCAGAACTAAGAGAAGTACTTACTAACCTTATCAATAATGCTGTTGATGCCATGCCTCGAGGAGGAAATATTAAGATTAAAACCTACAAAGAGGATAGTCACCTAGTAGTTAATGTAGAAGATACAGGTGTTGGCATTGCTGATGATAAAAAAGGTCAAATCTTTGATCCTTTCTTTACCACCAAAGGGGTTCAGTCAACTGGATTGGGCATGAGTGTCTCCTATGGGATCATCAATCGTCACAGAGGAACTATCTCGGTAGATAGCGTGAAAGGAGAAGGAACAACTTTTATTATAAAACTTCCTATTACAGAGCGGCCAGTTGAAGGAAAAAAAGTGAAACCCCTTGCAGGCAAAATAAAGAAAGCCCGAATTTTGGTTGTTGAGGATGAGGAAGATGTCCGTGATATCCTTTCACTTATCCTCATAGAAGGGGGGCATGAGGTTGAAACTGCCAATGATGGCATTCGGGGAATAGAAATGTTTGAGAAGAAAGAATTTGACCTGGTGTTTACCGATCTGGGGATGCCTGGAATGTCTGGCTGGCAGGTAGCAGAAAAGGTTAAGAGTATTAATAAGAATACTTCTGTTGTACTTATTACAGGGTGGAGCTTAGAATTAAATGAATCTGAGACAGAGAAAAGCAGCGTTGATTTTATTGTGAATAAGCCTTTTGAGGTAAAGCAGATCTTGAAGTTAGTACATGATGGTATGATACTCAGAGATCGACTTAAAGCAGCTTGAAAGGCAATTAAAGACTTGCCTTGACACACCCCACCTAAACACCGCACACCCAACATCTTGTATCCAAACCACTTCCCAATGCTCAAACATTCAGCGTACATTACTACCATAAACATGCGTAAATTGAGGGGCATAGTTTGTTAACACTTTTGCTATGATCCTGAACTATTGAAATGCCCAAATAGTTGATACTGCCAAAAG
>JAZFSJ010000204.1:0-9712 GCA_036446115.1 Thermodesulfobacteriota bacterium
CTGTCGAAAAACCCTAAAACCCTCATTTCGAGCTTTGTAACTACTTGATTTGACTATCCTTAAAATTCACAAAAATGCAAATTTGGACTTTTTCGACAGCCTCACCATTAAGGGTCTTACCCAGAAAGCCAAAATTTCCAACACTACGTGATGTAACCTTCATAAACCCCACTTTCAACCCTACTTGATAACCTCAAAAACACCACTTACACACCTTACTTCTGGTAGTGTGAGATTTTTAATACTGTCAGTTTTGATAAAAATTTCCACACCCCCTCTATGCCTTCAATCTTGCTCGCGCTACATTCTAGTGAAGTATGTGATTTTTGATCTCACCCACCTTTGAATTCAAGAAAACTCCTATCGTTACCATTTTATCTTGACATCCCTTCCTTCCTGTACTAGTTTCCCCATAAGTCTAAGGTGAAACACTAGAAGAAATAAAATCTTAGTAAGGGGGAGATTATGGAAGAAGAAAAGTATCCATTTCGCTGGATAGTTCTTGCCTTGCTTTTTTTGAGTCTTTTTGTTGCCACACTTTCGATGCAGTGTATGCCACCGCTATTTTCGGAGATCGTGGAGCAAATACCTTTGACTAAAGCCCAGATGGGTACAATCATGGGTGTGATTACTCTGGCATCTCTGATTTTTGCTCCTATAGGTGGAGCGCTTTCTGATACACTCGGCAGCCGCTGGGCGCTTGGGGCAGCAGCAGTTATTGTGGCAGTTGCTGGGGCATGTAGGTTTTTTGCGGGAAGCGTGACTGGTCTTATTATCTGTATGCTCATTCTGGGTGCGGGAATGGCGATGTACCCCCCTAATCTGCCGAAAGCCTTAGGCACCTGGTTTCCGCGTAAGGATCTAGCCATGGCTAATGGAATATGCATCTCCGGTATGGGAATAGGCGGAGCAATCATCATGACAACTGCCAAAAGTGTCCTATCGCCAAATTTGGGCGGATGGAGAGGTACTGTGGTGTTTTTAGGAGCCCTTGTTCTGGCTGTGGCTATCCTCTGGATGTTATTCTATAGAGATCGATCGACCGGAACGGCTGCTGAAAAGAAGAAGCAAAATGTTTTTGAAAACTTCAAGAAGGTATTGAAGATCAGAGACATCTGGCTTATTGCCGTATACTATGGACTTAACATGATTTCCTTGCTGGCGGTTATCACCCTTCTTCCCCTTACCCTGGAAGAGAGGGGAATTGAAAATTCGGGAGAGCTGGTAGGAATTATGATGGGAGCAACCGTTGTTTTTAATATTCTGGGGGGAATAGTTTCTGATAAAGTCGGTAAAAGAAAACCTTTCCTTTTAATCTGTGCTGTTATTTTTGGTATTTGCGTTCTCGGTTTTGCGAACTTTACCGGAACAATGCTTATAGTTGTGCTGATTATTGCGGGAGCTGCCATGGGGACAATTGCTCCGGTATTAATGTCTGTCCCGGTTGAAATGGAAAAGATAGGGACTGCACTTGCCGGTACGGCCATGGGCTTTATCTTTATGCTGGGTAATACAGGTGGTTTTATTGGACCGGTTGTAGCAGGAAAGCTGATGGATACGGCAGAGACTTCGATGCCGGGATTCATTTTTATAGCAACGGCTCTTATACTATCGGCAGGAGTGATTATCCCCTTAAAGGAGACAGGAAGGAAGAGGAAACAGGGAGAAACACCTCCTACTCCCGCTCATTAAGTTTGATGAACACGTAAGAAGCTATCAAACAGACAACAAAAGACGACAAAGTAAAAAGCTTCAGATGCAAGGCGCTCGAATCTTTGGGAATGGAGGCGTACTTAGAGGTACGTCGAAATGACTAAAGATGAAGCGCAACGCAGCAGATGGACTTTTTACGAAGTCGAATTAGCGGTCAAAGAATATATCAAGCGCCCTTATAACACCTGCCTCTTTACCAAAAAGCACCTTATAGCCTTTTACTCCGGGGTCATGGTCGACTACCGTTTTTAGATATCCTTCAAATCCCTGCCTGGCTTGATCGAGGGCGTCACCTGTAAGTGGCGTTGCCTTTTCCACCATTTCTGCAAAGACCTCAAGATATTCACGGAACAGACTGAGTGCCTGTTGATCCTTGTCTTCTGTGATTTTTACCTGACAAGCTGCTTTGGAGAAAACACTTTGAATTTCATCACTCAGTTTTGTCTGCTTTTCGAATAAATCCGGATAGTGATCCCTTATTTTTAACAGTCTATCAGTGAGTTTTGAGTCGTCATGTCCCTTGCTTTCCCCCGTCCGGTGGATGTCCACCATGAACATCCTCTTTTTTCCCATAATTACTGTTTCGCAAGTTAAGATAGGGAGATCAAGTTCCATCCTGGGGCGTAAAAATATCGAGCGAACAGCCAGGTAGAAGGGAAGGTTTAACCTGAAAAAGACCAGTCGTGAAAACTTTTCGGAGCTGAACACCTCACCATCGGCTTTAACCAACCCCAGTGTTCTAAGGGGGCGCTCCGGAAAAGGGTATTTTAGACGAACAGGGTTAAGGGTAAACCTTTTCTTGAGTATTGACTGGGCCAGAAGATGGACATCCTTTAAACTTTCCATGATGCTCCTTTCCCTAAAATTGGTCTATAGGTTATCAAACATGGAAGCAAAGTTATTAACATACTCTGAAGTGGATTTAATATGAGGGGCTATTTCAGTAAGCCTCTCATAAGGGTAGGTAACGGTCATTTCATTTTCGTTAAGTCCCACGAACATCCTCCAGGAGAGGTCACTGGTAGAAAAGCTTGGCTCTCTTGTTTTGAAGGCCTGGCGTATGGTAAAGATGCATCCCCCGCTGCCTCCGAAGCCTTTAAAAAGTTCTCCCAGGTAGGCCTCAATGCGGATAAGGATATCCGCCTGCTTGGGGGTACAAAAGATGAGTACCAGATCGGGTTCGTCAATTTTACTGAGGGGCCCTACCAGGAGGCACTTATTTTCTACTTTGGGAGGCACAATGGTGTCAATGCATTTTTCATAAAAGCTCATCGCGGTTTCCACATCCTTATGATAGGGAAAATCTTCTATAAAGCTTTCAATCGCCTTGCGGTACTCCTCCCGTGAGACCTCGCACACCCCGGTTGCAATAAGTCCCTCATAGCACTGGTGGTTTTCCCTGGTGGTATAAAAGACCTGCTTCTCTTTCATTACCTCCCCGATCTGGGAACAGAGACCAGGCGTGGCTACCCCTTTATAGGGAGAAATATCTTTAGGGATCTCTTTTAGGGGTTTTAAGGCGATGAGTTCTTTCTTTACCCCTAAGTCTTCCTTCAATACCTTTTCAATCGCACTCTTATCCACTATTTATATCCAAATATTTTTAAGCCCTTACACCTTACCCTAAGAAATCTCTTAGGATTTTGGCCAGTTCTTGTGGCTTTTCTTCCTGCACATAGTGACCGCACTCTTTCACCGTTGCCAGTTTGGATCCTTGAATTTCTCTATTAAGTCGCTTCGCATCTTCATGAGGGACTCCTTTGTCTCTTTCCCCCCATACAATAAGGGTTGGGCGGGTGATTTTCGTGCTCACCCCCTCATGCTTTTTTATAGGAACACTGGTCATCATGTGTGCCATAGCATCCAGGGCATTGGGCGTTCGGGTGGGAATCATATAGGCATCAATCACCTCTTCGGTCAACATGGATTTATTGTGGAATGAGGCGAGAAGAAACCTTTTTCTCATACTCCGGGAGTAAAATTGTCTGGCCATAATTCTATTTAAAGGGAAAAACATGTATTTCAAGAAGGAAGGTGCAGTATCAGCGTAAAATCCTGGTTCTATCAGTACCATTTTATCTATCCTGGAAGGTGCAGCAAGGGCGGCATAGCCAATGATGACTCCGCCCATGGAATGACCGACAAGGGCTGCAGAGGGCAACTTTAAGGCATCCATGAGACTAATGAGGGAATCTCCCTGAGACTTCATATCATAAAGGCCATCGGAAGGTTTATCAGAAAGCCCAAAAGCCAGAACGTCATATGCATAGACAGTATAGTGGTCAGTGAGAAGAGGGATTAGATGCCGCCAGGTGTAGGTTGAACCGGCAAAGCCATGTGACAGAATCAGGGGTTTACCTTTTCCCTGTTTTGTATAATGAATGTTATGGCCGTTTACCTTTACAAATCGACTCTCTTTTCCTGCCAGTTCTTTAATGGGGGTGGTTTCGTAGGGCAGGTAGGCGATGATGAGAAGGGCGAGGTAGATAAGTGCGAGTGTGATCAGAGTTCCTACAAGTATCTTTTTCATTCGTTTCATAACCAGTAGTCTCCATTAGAAAAGCATAGTGTATTTTAAGACCCCGAAGAAGTGCATCATCCAGGGGACGAAAAAACTTCCCGATTTCTTGTAACCATAACCAAATGGTATTGCCACCAGGGTGAAGCCCACCACAAAAATCATCTTCGCGAGTGGGGGTCTGGCCCAGATGGGCCATACAGTGAGATAGAAAAGTCCATAGAGAAACGAGGATAAAAGAAGCGGCACCCACCATCCCTTCATCGAACGCTCAAAAGTGGTAAAAAGGTATCCCCGGAAGTATAACTCCGTGGAAAAGGTGTGAAAAAGGGCAAGGAGGATGGCCAGGGGGTCTTTAGGGTTGAACCCGCCTGGATTAGTAGATCCCATAAATAACCCTACTGCTAAAGAGATGAAAATCCACTTCACGGATAGTTTCCATCCCAGTGCCGAGGGGGGGTGTTTCCTGGTAAACCAGGGAATGGCAATAGCAAAAATTATCATTAGTATCCTTCTTCCGTAGAGCAAAAGAGAGTTGGGATCGTGGGTACTTTCTGCCTCCCCCAAGCCAAAGCCGATGCTTAGGATAAATGTTACAATAAAAAGAAAAATGTATGTCGATAGTGCGATAAGAACGTCTTTTTTCATTTCACTCTTCTCGTATGGAATTGGGTGCGGTAAAATTGCTTAAAGGTATAATTTTTATTAACAAATGTCAATTAGCAATTACTTTGGCATGAAAACTTTTTGCCTTGACAACCTTCTGCCTATGTAATAGTCTTCTCAATGCTGTGGGAACTTAAACCCTGCATTTTTACTGGTTTTTATTAGCCTAATGATCTCGAAATTTCAGCTATGGGTCAGAAATGTTCAATTTCATTACTAAACAGAATAAGCATTGTAAGCTAATGAGGGGGAAAATGTCAGATTTATCAACCCTTCTTTTTTTATATATATAATATATAAGGAGGAACCGTCATGAGCTTAAAAAAGAGGAGTCAATGCTTGATGCTTATTTTTATAGGTGCTCTGATCTCTCTCGTAGTCTTGACCTCTTGTATTAGGAAAGAGAAGATTGGGGTGATTTATGTTGTTCACGGTGGACAGGATACAAATAATCCACAGTACATGTGGAATGCATCAGTGCAAATGTTTTCTTACGATCCGAACCATCCTGTTTACAAAGCTGTCATCTGGAATTCTGCAAATTGGTCGATGGTTTTAGAATCGGAGTTTGCAGTCAAGTTTCTCAGGAAATATGAATTTGAGTATGAACGGATCGGGGGAGAGGACCCCTTTACCATCCTTACGATACAACAGATGGACGATATGAAAACCGAGCTGGATAAAAAGGGTTGTATTTATGGGCTGGAATTTGAGGTAGACTGGGCAGGCTGGATGTGTGGTGACCGTATAGACCACTATCCTTATCCCCGTTATATCTACCACGATCCCGCAGGCGAGGGAGACGATGTTACCTACTGTGGAGAGGATGAACCGGGCGGACCATGGCCCGGCTGTGATCCTGAGCGATACAATGTGGACGGTCCGGTAGAAAGGCTGCTTGAAAAAGGAGTTTCTCGCATCATCATGGTGGATCTGACTGTTGGGGGGGTTCGCTTCTCAAAAACCTATGAAGTTGTGCAGATGGCCAAGCGCGTCATTGATGACTGGAATACGGAAAAAGGAACCTCCTTCCCTTATCCCCTCTGGGTTAATGATTACACCAACCTGATGGAGCGGTCCTACCCCATGGAACCTGAGGGCTGGACAAGAAGTTTGAAGGAACCTGTGACAGACCCGAAGGTTCCACTGGACGGCAGTCCCAACCCCATTGCAGAGGATCCGGATCTTGCCACACTCCAGGTGGAGGCGATTGAGGCCGGCATGTCTGACACGGTATCAGACGCCGATACCGGAATACTAATCTTGAACCACGCCCTTCACGACTACAATGAGTATTTTGATCCAAAGATTGACGATACCCTCATCGTAAATGAAAATATTAAATCACAGCTTTTGGCGCTACATCCTACCCTGGATGCGGAAAACATCATCGGTGCCTACATGGGTATCAAGGAGGAAAACCCAGAAAATGGGTTGGTGGAACGTACCCGGGAGATGCGCGGAGAGGCCTTGGGATATGCCTGGCTTTATGAGAGTGACAAGGAACTGCCCGGCGAGGAGTGGGGCTACCTCTACTGGGATGCATTAGAGTATCTGAAAAATCGTGGTGTTAAACACATTGTGATCGGTTTCACGCAGATTGTCACCGATTCTGTCCTGAACCTGGTAGAATTTCCCAATCAGATTGGCAAAGAGATTGGGTTTAAGAACTGGGCGAAGTATGGGACATGGGACTACACAACCTATCCTGATGTAGGACACCCTTTCACAGATTACTGGGGAAACTGGGTGGATACGGAGTGTGATGGAGAGCCCTGTTGCTTTACCATGGGTGGTTGTGGCAGCGAAGGTGACTATCCTCCGCCACGTCAGACCCCAATTGATGAGGCCCGAGATGATATGGATCCTTCCCTTGCCTATGATGTGAGTGAGTATGGCCATCTGGGGTACGATCCTGCTCAAGGGGATTCCAATCTTGATGCACCGGTGCAGAATCAATACACCGGCACCTGGGAAATGTATCGACCCCCCAACGATGATCCGCGGGTAGGCAAGTTACTGGCGGAGCATGTGTTAAATGCTGCCCGGGGCAAGCTGGAATGATAATAAGGGGGATTTAGAAACCTCACTTAGCAGGATGATTAATTTTTAATCTCTGCGATCTTTTTCGGTTAAATTTAAATAGTGAAGGAGTTGCAGTATGGCAAAGGTGGCATGGAATGATATGGTAGACTTCGAAAAAGTAATTCTTGAAGAATACAAACTCTTCGAAGGGAGAGAGTTGGTTCCCTTGGAAACCTATGAGGGGATGGACACCAAACCTGCCTGGGAATTTAAGGCCCCTATGGCAAGTGGTTTCTACAAACCTTACCTTATTAAGGGTACTGATAAGATTGAGAAAATTACTATCGGAGAGCTGCACTATATGGGGAGGGCAAAGTACTGTGCACTCAACATGACTGCGAGCGATGAGTATGACCTTCCCATCTTTGCCTGTGAATTTGATGAAACATCTCCTCGCGTGGGTATTACCGTTGATTTCATGCCGACCGTTGATGTGGCCCAGCATGAAGGGTATCGTGAAAAATATTATACCCAACTGGGTGACCTGTGGAGGAAATATCGCACCATTCCTGGTTTTACCAAAGAAGGCCGCTGCTTGGTTCAGAGAAGGTACGGACCTTGGCCCTGGGCACGGGAAACCCTTTCTCCCTTTAGTTTGGATGGGAGGGTTGAAGAAAAAGAGGATCGGCAAAAAGTGATGGAGGCTGTGGTAGCCTATGCCAGGGTATGGCTGGAGCTCTTAAAAACAGCTGAGCCAATCAAAAATCCCGAGTATAAGCAGGAAATGCTTAGCAGGAAAAAGACAATGCAGAAGTACTATCGAGATTTGGATCCGGGAGGAGAGGTGATGAAAAAGATTTTTGGTGAAGGAAAGCACCGCCTCTTTGTAAGTCTAGTCTTTTAAAGGAGGAGAAAGATGGGAGAAATATAAAACCACAGAGCACACAGAGAAAATTTTGTTTTAAAATCTCTGTGAACTCTCATGTTTCTGTAACTCAAAGAGAAATTCCTTTAAAATGAATTTAATGTGAAAGATATAAATATATAGAGCTAAGTGAGGGCACTGGATAAAGGAGTAGATTTGTTGGTTCAACGAGGGTTGGAGAGCACAGAGGAGAGGGAATAAAAATCCTTTTAACTTATTGATATTTAATGTTATCTCTGTGCCCTCTGTGGTTAATTTTTGCAATATGGAGGAAAGAGATGGGAGAAGATATTAAATGGGCACCCTATCTGGAGAAGATAAAGGAGCAGATTGATCAGCTTACGCTGAAGAGGATAACAGAGTGGGAGGGTCATGATCTGACACCTGCTTCAGAGTTTACAACCGCAAAGGCACGTGGAGGGTTCAAGGCATATAGTACTGCCAAGATAGAGAAAATAGGTATCGGAACTCTATATCTCAATGAAGAAGTGCACTATGGTTTCTGTACCATCTTTCCAGATGAGAACCATAGTCTGCCTAACTTTATCTCCCGGTGGGAAGAAAGAGAAAGGGAAGTTAGATTTTTAGTAGATATCATGCCCTCGGTAGACTCCCTTATTGATGAGGAATACCGCAAAAAGTATGTGGAGTCAGTACAACCGCTCTGGGAGAGATTTGCCAGCCTTCCCGGTATCTGCCCTGAAGAGAGCGATGTCATTCGTTCGCTGTGTTCCATTATCTATACCGCGGCCAGTGTTCCCATTGATAAGGAAGGGATGCGCCTGGCGGCACTTGCCCCCCATACCGAATATCTGAAGAACTATCTTGGTTTCTTGAAAGATGCCACACCCGTAGAAAATGATGCCAAGCGAGAAGAGGTCAAGAAGAAGAGAGCAGCAATACGGGGAACACTGCGCACCAAGTTTTTTAAAGAAGTTATGGGAGATTCCATAGAGAGCACAGTGGGGAGTGATCTTTCAGAACTAATAGTCACGATATTATTCTAAAATAGGAGTTAACTATGTCTGTTGTGGATGTACTTAAAAGAGGGGTAGAGTTTACCAACGCCGATGAGACCGCAAAAGGGATGATGGTGGATTTTAAAGACCACAAAGTGGGTTTGAAACTGGACGCGGATGAAATTACCCAGGTGGTAAAGGACGGTGTTATCTCCCTGGAAGAGGGGGTAAGGGAGGATTGTCATGTTGTCCTGAAGATGAAGACCGTAGATTTGTGTGGCGCGATCGACAACAGCTTCGACCTCATGGAGATCAAGGATAAAGGAGAGATTGTAAAAGGTGATATTCAAGATCCTAATCTCCCTGTCCATCTTATGGCAACTTTCCCCTTCTTTGATGCCATGGTGAGATTGTACGAGAGTGATGAGGAGTTTAAGAAGCAGGTTGATGAGATAAAATCTTCTCTTTAAACTGGATGAGCACTTATGGTTGAGCATATATTAGATCTAGAAAAATGCCGGGGTTGCGGAAAGTGTGTTGAAATGTGTGGCTTAGAGCTGTGGGTATTGGTTGACACAGAAGATGGTAAGCAAAAGGCCCAGGTAACTGAAGACGCTGCAGAGATCTGTCACTGCTGCCTTTCCTGTCAGGATGCCTGCCCGGAGGAAGCTATTCTGGTGAAGGACGAGTGATTAGAAATTGAGGTCCTAAAATCTTTTTAATATCAATAAGTCGTAGATATCCTTGAGCGTTATGGGTGTGTTCCTCGAATGCACCTTTTAACCCAGAATTTGCAGTAGCCATCTACTGCAGCTTGAAAATCCTTGCTGCAACGCTTGTTTCACTATTTTGCTCCTCAACATAATTATGATTATGCCTGTGTCGCAAAATAGTTCCAACTACACG